>NZ_JBFTNO010000145.1:0-8159 GCF_056397525.1 Arthrobacter sp. 05L45_2
GCTTCCGGACCCTTCCGGACCTGACCCCGGGCGCGCCCGCCCGCAAGTCCCGGACGCCGCTCTCTGTCGTCCGGTCTGTCCCGCGCAAGCGCCGGGCGCCGTTCGTGGTGATGTGCTTCGGAATCCTGGCCCTCGCCCTGATGGCCGTGCTGGTCCTGAACATCTCGGTCTCCTCTGCCCAGTACCAGCTGGTGGAGCTGCGGGCCACGCAGTCCACGCTGACCAAGCAGAACCAGGACCTCACCCAGCAGGTGCAGAACTTTGACGCCCCGCAGAACCTGGCGGCCAAAGCCACCGAGCTCGGGATGGTGGCCTCCACGGTCAAGGGCCAAATCGACTTGTCGACCCTGGCCGTGTCCGGCAAGGCCAAGCCGGCCGCCAAGAGCGACGCCCCCGGCGCCGTCATCGCGGCCCCCGCCGTCGCCGGCCAGGTCAACGTGGTTCCCTCCGCCACGGAGAACGAACCGCTCCTGAACCTCAAACCCGCTGACACTGTGGCCAAGGCAGCGGCCAAGGTCGCAGCCAAGGTTCCGGCAGCCAAGATCCCCGCAGTCCAGGTCCCCGCCGTGCGGGTACCGGCCGTGGACCTCTACGGCGGCACCATTCCCGCTCCGGCCCAGAAGATCCCGGCTAAATAGCAGGCGGCACCAACCACCAGCAAGGCAAGAAGCAAGGAAACTCCCGTGGCGCAAAACACCGGCAAGGCACGACCAGGCAAGACGCCGAGCGCCACACGGCGGCTGCGGCTGGGGCTCGGCATTATGCTGACGCTGCTGCTGGTGGTGGGCGGCAAGCTGTTCCTGGTGCAGGGCCTCGACGTCGGCGGCATGGCCGAGGCAGCGCTGAAGAACCGGCTCAAGCCCATTGAACTGCCCGCAGAACGGGGCAGCATCCTCGACTCCCACGGCACCGTGCTGGCCAGCAGTGTGATCCGCTACAACGTCGTGGTGGACCAGACCGTCAACACCAACACCGAGACGTTCCCGCGGCTGGACAAAGTCGACGGCAAGGACACGGTGGTGAAGATCACGCGGGATGAGGGCATCGAGGAACTCGCCACCGTCCTGGGCATGAAGAAGGACGACCTCAAGACCGCCCTGACCGGCACCCAGCGCTACTACATCGTGGCAAAGGACATCCGGCCCGACGTCGAGGACCGGATCTCCAAACTCCAGATCCCCGGCATCGTCACCGAAGGCACCAGCAAGAGGGTCTACCCCAACGGCTCCGTGGCCGGCGGGATTGTCGGCTTCCTGAAGGACGGCACTACCGGCCAGGCGGGCCTGGAACAGACCCAGGACGACGTGCTCAAGGGCACCGCCGGCAAGCGGCTGTTCGAAATCGGCGCCGACGGGCTGCGCATCCCGGTAGGCGTGGACCAGTTCACCCCRGCCGTCAACGGCAAGGACATCAAACTCACACTCAACTCGGACCTGCAGTACTTCGCCCAGCAGGCCATCCAGAGCCAGAAGGACCAGCTCAGCGCGGAGTGGGGCGTCATCGTCGTTTCCGACGTCAAGACCGGCAACATCATCGCGATGGCGGACACCAACGCCCCGGACCCTAATGATCCCGGCAAGGTGGCCGCAGCGGACCGCGGTGTCCGGTCGGTGACCGCCGCGTACGAGCCGGGCTCGGTGGAGAAGATGATCACCGCCGCCTCGGCCATCGAGGAGGGCACGGCCAAGCCGCTGGACAAGTTCATCATCCCGCCGACCTACACGGTGGACGGGCAGACGTTCACCGACGCGTTCGAGCACGGCACCGAGAAGCGGACCCTGGCGGGCATCGTGGGTTACTCCATGAACACCGGCACGGTGATGGTCGGCCAGCGGATCAGCAAGGAAAAGCGGCACGACTGGCTGCAGAAGTTCGGCATCGGCGAGGCTCCGGACATCGGGCTCCCGGCCGAGGCCCGGGGCATCCTGACGCCGGCCGACCAGTGGGACGGCCGGCAGCAGTACACCGTACTGTTCGGCCAGGGCGTCGCCCAGTCCACTCTCCAGACCGTCCGGGCCTACCAGAGCATCGCCAACGACGGCGTGATGCTCCAGCCGCGCCTGATCGACAGCTACATCAGCCCCGACGGCACCGTGGAGAAAGTCCCGGCGAAGCCCAGCCGGCAGGTGGTTTCCAAGAGCACCGCCAAGCAGGTCCGCGACATCCTCGAAAGCGCCGTCACCGAGGGCGAGATCAAGGACGCCGCAATCGACGGCTACCGCGTGGGCGCCAAGACGGGTACGTCCGAATCCCCGTGTGATGACGGCAAGTCCGGATTCTGCGGCTACACGGCCTCCCTGATCGGGATGGCGCCAATGGACGATCCGCGGTTTATTGTTGAAGTTGTCCTGCAGCGGCCCAAGGGCAGCATCTACGGCATCACCCAGGGGCCCGTGTTCCGTTCGGTGATGAGCCAGACGCTGCGCACCTACAACGTTGAGCCGTCCACCGGTAAGCCGGTCAGGCTCCCGCAGTACGCCAAGTAGCACCCAGCTTCACGAGTCAGCAACACCCACCAGTTCCACGCAGCCGGGCCTGCGTGCGGGGCAATCCTCCGCGCGCGGCGCATGCTGCCCAGCACCGCAACGGAGATCCCCTTGTCAGAGCCCAATGCCCACGATGCGGCACCAGCGCCATCCGGCCAGGACTCCACCTCGGCGTTCCGGCCCTCGACGGTTGCCGCCGTGCCGCTTGAAACCATCGGTGAGTGGATCGGCGTCGTCGTCCCGGGTGCCTCCGCGGACGTGCCCGTCACCGGAATTTCACTGAACTCCCGGACCGTCGAAGCGGGGGACCTGTACGTCGCTCTGCCCGGCGCGGCCCGGCACGGCGCGGACTTTGTGTCGGACGCCGTCGACGCCGGTGCTGCCGCGGTCCTGACGGACGACGCCGGCGCGCGCCTGCTGGCTCTCTCCAACGACATCTCCGTGCCCGTCCTGCTCGCCGAGGAGCCGCGGAGCCTGGTGGGCCGCCTCTCCGCGCTGATCTACCGGAGCCGGCCGGCAGACGCCCCGGCGCCGGCCCTGTTCGGGGTGACTGGGACCAACGGCAAGACCACCACCACGTACTTCATCAATTCCCTGCTCCAGGCGCTCGGCAAGAAGACCGGGTTGATCGGAACCATCGAGATCCTGGCCGGCGGCGAACCGATCCCCAGCCTCCTCACCACCCCCGAGTCGACCGACGTCCACGCCCTGCTGGCGCTGATGCGTGAACGCGGGCTCGACGCCGCGTCCATGGAGGTCTCCTCGCACGCCATTGCCTTCCACCGGGTCGACGGCGTGGAGTTCGACGTGGCCGGCTTCACCAACCTCACCCAGGACCACCTGGACCTGCACGGGAGCATGGAGGAGTACTTCGGGACCAAAGCGCAGCTCTTCACCGCCGGACGCGCCCGCGCCGCCGTCGTGACCGTGGACGACGAATGGGGCCGGAAGCTTGCCGCCGGCGCCGGCATCCCCGTCAGCACCCTCGCCACGGACGCCGGCGGTCCGGCGGCGGACTGGACCGTCGTTGATCCCCGTCCGCGCGGCCTGGGCACCGACTTCGGGCTGCGGCACCGCGACGGCACCGAGCTCCGGGTCCACACCGGGCTGCCGGGAAGCTTCAACGTCGCCAATGCGGCCCTCGCCATGGCCATGGTCATCGCCGGCGGTACCTCCCCGGCCGAGGTGCAGACCGCTCTGGACAGCGCCGACCCGTTCACCGTCGCCGTGCCCGGCCGGATGCAGCTCGTGGCAACGGAGCCGGCCGCCGTCGTCGACTTCGCGCACAACCCGGACGCCCTCGCCCGTGCCCTGGAAGCCGTGCGCTCCCCGGAGCCGGGTTCCAAGGTCATCATCGTCTTTGGCGCGACCGGCCAGCGCGACCAAAGCAAACGGCCGGCCATGGGCGCCATCGCCGCCCGCCTGGCCGACACCGTGATTGTCAGCGACGACGACCCACACGACGAGGACGCCGCCGCCATCCGCGCTGACGTGCTCGCCGGAGCCCTCGAGGCCCAGGCCCGCGAAGGCCTTGCCTGCACCGTCCTGGAAGTGTTCCCGCGCGACGCCGCCATCCGCAAGGCCGTGGAACTGGCGGACTCGCGCGACACCATCCTGGTTGCCGGCCGCGGCCACGAGGTCTGGCAGGAGGTCAAGGGCGTCAACCTGGCGCTCGATGACCGGGTGGAGCTCCGCTCCGCCTTGACAGCACGAGGATTCACCGTTCTCGATGACCAGCGGATAGAGTCCTAAACCGAGATGATTGCATTTACTGCGGCTGAAATCGCCGAAATTACCAACGGCCGGCTGGCCGCGGAACCGGGCATCACCCCCGGCTCCGTGGTGACCGACTCCCGCGAAGCCACGGCAGGCTCCCTCTACGTGGCCAAACCCGGAGAAACCGCAGACGGGCACGATTTCGTGGCGGCCGCCTTTGAACGCGGAGCTGTGCTGGCACTCGTCGAGCGCGACGTCGCCGCCCCGGACGGGTCCACGTACCCGGCCGTCGTCGTCGAGGACTCCGTCCTGGCCATGGGCGCCCTCGCCGCCGAAGCCGTCCGCCGGATCCGGGCGCACTGCGCCGCCGGCAATGAGGCCTTCACCGTCATCGGCATCACCGGTTCCGCCGGCAAAACGACCACCAAGGACCTGCTGGCAGGGATTCTTTCCGGTTACGGCACCACCGTGGCCCCACAGGGTTCCTACAACGGCGAGGTCGGGGTCCCGCTGACCGTCTTCAGCGCCGGCTACGAGACCCGGTTCCTGGTCATCGAGATGGGCGCCACCGGCATCGGCCACATCCGCTACCTCGCGGACATGGTCCGCCCGGAGATCGGCGTCGTCCTGGCCGTCGGAACAGCCCATGCCGGCGAGTTCGGTGGGGTCGAAAACATCGCCAAGGCCAAGGGCGAACTGGTCGAAGCACTGCCCACGGACGGCACGGCCGTCCTGAACCTCGACGATCCGCGCGTGGCCGCCATGGCATCACGGACCTCCGCAACGGTCCTCGGCTTCTCCGCCCAGCGCACCGGCAGCGGCCAGAATGCGCTGGTCCTGGCCGACGACGTCGAGCTGAACGCCCAAGGCAACCCCGAATTCGAGCTGCAGCTGCCCGGCAGCACCGAGCGCCACCACGTGTCGGCCAAACTGATCGGTGCACACCATGTGGGCAACCTTCTGGCCGCTGCCGGCGCCGCCCACGCCGCCGGCATTCCCGGTACCGGCATCGCCGCGTCGCTCAGCGCGCAGACCGCCGCCAGCCGCTGGCGGATGGAACGCACCGAACGGGCCGACGGCGTGACCATCATCAACGACGCCTACAACGCCAACCCGGAGTCCATGCGCGCAGCCCTGCGGACCCTCGCGGACCTCGGCCGCGGCCGGCGCACCTGGGCTGTGCTCGGGGCCATGCTGGAACTCGGCGAGGACTCCATCCGCGAGCACACCGCCGTCGGCACCCAGGTGGTCAGGCTCAACATTTCCCGACTGCTCGTCATCGGACGCGAGGCCCGGGCGCTCTACGTCTCCGCGGTCAACGAAGGATCCTGGGGCGACGAGTGCCTGTTCGCCGAAAACGTCGATGAGGCCTATGACATCCTGCGCGCCGAGCTCGAGCCCGGCGACCTGGTCCTCTTCAAATCCTCCAACAGCATCGGGCTGCGCCATTTGGGCGATCGGATAGCATTACCCGGAACCGCCACTGAAGGGAGCGCACTGCTGTGATCGCACTGCTGATGGGCGCCGGACTGGCCCTGCTGCTTTCCTTCCTGGGCACCCCGCTGTTTATCCGGTTCCTGGTCCGCAAGAGTTACGGCCAGTTCATCCGCGATGACGGGCCCACCTCCCACCACACCAAGCGCGGCACGCCGACCATGGGCGGCACCGTCGTCGTGGTGGCCGTGCTGGTCAGCTACGGGCTGACGCACCTCGTGATGTGGATGATGAACCCCCGCTCGCCGGGCCCGTCCGCCTCCGCGTTGCTGCTGCTCTTCCTTATGGTCGGCATGGGCCTTGTCGGGTTCCTGGACGACTTCATCAAGATCTCCGCGCAGCGCAGCCTGGGCCTCAACGCCAAGGCCAAACTGATCCTTCAGGCCGCCGTCGGCATCATCTTCGCCGTCCTGGCCCTGAACTTCCCGGACGAGAACAAGGTCACCCCGGCGTCCTACCAGATCTCCCTGGTCCGTGACATCCCGTGGCTGAACCTCGCCTTCGGCGGCACGGTTGTGGGCGCCATCCTTTTTGTGCTGTGGTCCAACCTGATCGTCACCGCGGCCACCAACGGCGTGAACCTCACGGACGGCCTGGACGGCCTTGCCGCCGGTGCCTCCGTGATGGTCTTCGGCGCCTACACCCTCATCGGGATCTGGCAGAGCAACCAGTCCTGCGGCTCACCGCGGCAGGCCGGCGCCGGCTGTTACACCGTCCGGGACCCGCTGGACCTCGCCCTGCTTGCCGCCATCGTCAGCGCCGCCCTGGTTGGGTTCCTCTGGTGGAACACCTCGCCGGCGAAGATCTTTATGGGGGACACCGGCTCGCTGGCGATCGGCGGCGCCGTGGCCGGCTTCGCGATCCTGTCCCGGACCGAACTGCTCCTTGCCTTCATCGGCGGCCTCTTCGTGATGATCACCCTGTCGGTCATCATCCAGGTCGGCTACTTCAAGGTCACCAAGGGCAAGCGCTTCTTCAAGATGGCCCCGCTGCAGCACCACTTTGAGCTCAAGGGCTGGGCGGAAGTCACCGTCGTGGTCCGGTTCTGGATCCTCTGTGGCCTGTTCGTCGCGGCCGGCCTCGGCATCTTCTACGCCGAATGGGTGGTGCTCCTGTGAGCGGTGTGATCCCCGAACCGCTGGCAACCTCGCCCCGGCTCGAGGGCCTGACCAGCTGGGACGCGGACTGGTCCGGGCTCCGTGTGGTGGTCACCGGAATCGGCATCTCCGGTTTCGCCGCCGCCGACACCCTGATCGAACTCGGTGCCCGCGTGGTGGTAGTGGACGCCGCCGACGGCGCCACAGCGCGCGCCCAGGCCGACACCCTGACGATTGTCGGCGCGGCCGGCGTGCTCCTCGGAGCCGACGCCGTCAACGCCGTACCCACCGTGGACGGCCAGAAACCCGAACTCATTGTCACCTCCCCGGGCTGGCGGCCCGACCAGGCGCTGCTCGCCGCCGCCGCGCGGGCGCACATCCCCGTATGGGGCGACGTCGAACTCGCCTGGCGCGTGCGCGAACGCGCAGGGCGCAAGACGGCCGACTGGATCACCATCACCGGCACCAACGGCAAAACCACCACCGTCGGGCTGACCGAAGCGATGCTGCAGGCCGCCGGACTCAAGGCCATCGCCGTCGGCAACGTCGGGACCCCCATCCTTGATGCGCTCCGTGACCCGGTGGAGTACGACGTCTTCGCCGTCGAACTCTCCAGCTTCCAGCTGCACTGGAGCCACTCGGTGTCCCCGGTCGCCAGCGTGTGCCTGAACATCGCCGAAGACCACGTGGACTGGCACGGATCGTACGACTCGTACCTGGCGGACAAAGCCAAGGTCTACGAGCGGACACAGAAGGCGTGTATCTACAACGCCGAGCAGATCGAAACCGAACGTATGGTCGAGAACGCCGACGTCGTGGAGGGCTGCCGCGCCGTGGGCTTCACCACCGTTACCCCCGCCATCAGCATGGTGGGGGTCGTTGAGGGACTGCTTGTGGACCGGGCATTCATCCCGGAGCGCAAGGACAGCGCCGCCGAACTGGCCGCCGTCTCCGACCTTGGCCCGGTGGCGCCCCGGCACATGGTGGCCAACGCCCTCGCCGCGGCTGCCCTGGTGCGCGCGTACGGCGTTGAGCCCTCCGCCGTGCGCCGGGGACTGCAGGACTATCTGCCGGGGGACCACCGGATCCAGCCGGTGGCCCGCCACGAAGGCGTGCTCTGGATAAACGACTCCAAGGCCACCAACCCGCACGCCGCCGCAGCGTCTCTCGCCGCGTTCCAGAACGTGGTGTGGATCGCCGGCGGCCTGTCCAAGGGCGTGAATTACGACTCACTGGTCCGCGAGAACGCCAGCAGGCTCAAGGCCGTGGTGCTGATCGGTGCGGACTCTGCCGGACTCCTGGCCTCGCTCCAGCGACACGCGCCCGATGTCCCCGTGATCGGCCAGGCAAAGGGCGACACTGAAGA
>NZ_JBFTNO010000146.1:0-12954 GCF_056397525.1 Arthrobacter sp. 05L45_2
CCTTCATCTCATACTTGGCCGACTGCTCAGTCGTCGTTTCGATCACTGCGTTGCTCACTCGTGCTCCTAGGTCTTTGACTTCGCTCGTTGGCCGACAGAATCTCGCTGAGCGCGTGAACTCGATTCTAGACATGTTCCTTAGGATGCATTGCTACAACGGGTCGAATGCGGAGGTCTTTCACCACTCTTGAGGGATTTCTTGGTTCCGGCAGGAGTGTCTAACCGAAGAGAGGAGCTCGATCGACCTGCCTTGGGAAGGAACCGCTGATGTCCCGCTCGTTAGCAAGGATGGTTTCGAGGAGCTCACCCTGACTGCTGTTCCACGTTGCGATCTTGAAGATCGGCCTGTTGGGAGCGCCGCACGACCTGGCGCGGCTGTGGACACCGAGGGGTTGCTCCATAACGCAACTCGAATCTGGGTCCTGAGGAAGGCACCAAGCTGGTACCAGATCAGGGAGGGCGGCCATCATCCGGTCGCGACGAGCAGTTCCGGGATGAACTGCTCGCAGGCATCGTCAAGTGCCTTGCGGGCGTTCAGACGGCGGACGCCGCGGGTGTCACGGAGATTATCCGCGGGCCCGACGGCAGGTTGAGCCGACCGCGGCGGGGAAGTCCCCGGCGTCGGCGGACGCCCCGGCGGCCCAATCTCCCTCAAGCCGATACATCGACAGCCGCCGTGAAACGAGTGAAGTCGCACCGGTCGCAAAACCAAAGCCAGGCCGGCTGTGAAAGCCGCCCTGCCTTTGCGGGAATTCGCGTTCCTCCTACATAACCCCGGTCGGCACCAGCAGGGCCCAGGCCAGTGCGGGTGCCACGAGCACCACGCCGCCGGCGTACATCATGAGCTGGCGGTAGACGCGCTGGCGGTCGTTGTCGCGGGCGTTGGCCACCACCAGGGCGCCGTCGGTGGAGAAGGGGGAGACGTCCACCACGGTGGCCGCGATGGCCAGGGCAGCCACGGTGCCGGAGGCGCTCAGCGAGCTGGTGGCCAGCAGCGGCCCGGCCATCGGGATGAACGCGGTGAGCAGCGCCGTCGAGGAGGCGAACGCGGAGCCGACGCCGATGACGTAGCAAAGCACCAGGGCGATCAGCAGCGGCGCTCCCAGGGCCAGGGCCATCTCGGCGAGGGTGTCGATGACGCCTACGTGCTGCAGCAGCGAGACGTAGGTGATCATGCCGGCCACGAGCAGCACGGTGGACCAGGAAACGCCGCCGATGAACGTCTTGTGTTCCTTGATGTTGACGAACGCCAGCAGCAGGCCGGCGGAGAGGGCCACGAAGCCGATCGGCATGTGGAAGACCAGCGTGCAGACCAGGATCGCGGCGATCAGCACCAGGGTGAAGAGCTGCTGTCCGCTCGGGCGGCCGGTGCGGGGCGTCTCCAAGCCGGCGTACTCGTTGGCGTGCTTGTCGCGCAGCTTGCCCAGCAGGGCGAACAGCACGATGGTCAGCGCGGAGAGGATGAAGTTCAGCGCGAAGCTGGCCGTGAAGAGCCCGCCCTGCGAGATGGGGAAGCCGTTCTTCAGCGCGATGTCGTGCACCAGTACACCGGCGACGGACAGCGGGGAGAAACCGCCGGCGTGGGCGCCGTTGATGACGAAGGCGCCCATCAGGACCGGGTGGATGCGGGACTCGTACGCCAGGCCCAGGGCCGCCGGGGCCAGCAGCGCCACCGCGGCGGGGGAGAAGGTGCCCAGCGACGTCAGCGCCGCGGCCAGGAGGAAGAACACCCAGGGCAGCAGCATGGTCTTGCCCCGGACCAGCCGCACGCAGGTCTGGACGATGATGTCGATCGACCCGTTCCGCTGCGCCATGCTGAAGAAGTAGGTCACACCGATGATGGTCAGGACGATGCTGGCCGGGAACTCCTCCAGGATGTCCTTGTCGCTCATGCCGAGCATGAAGTAGCCGACGCCGAAGGACGCCACCAGCCCCATGACGCCGATGTTCAGCGGCCATTTGGTGGCGACGACGAACATCACCACGAGGATGACAAGCGGGATGATCTGGGTGGCGGTCATGGTCGGCTCCGAGTCAGGGGCGGCCGCGGGGTTGAACAGGCCACCTCCAAACAGGAGGGCGACCAGACCCAGGACAGCGATCGCGGCTACCGTCACCAGCAGGATACGGCGGCGGCGGTCGGGACGCCGGGATGGCTCGACGCCGGTGTCCCCGGGTGAGGACTGTTGCGAAGCCTTTTCTACGGTTTCTTCTGCAGTCTTTTCTGCGATGTTAGTCATGATGCTTTCTCCTCATCGAGTAGCGCTGGCAAGGGAGGCGTCGACGGCGGTGCCGAGGGCCTCGGGAAGGTGGATGGTGGTGGTGGCGATGGTGCGGGCGGTGCGGTCGACGCCGATGAGCTGCTGCCCGTCCCGTTCCTCGCTCCAGGTTTCGATCACCCCGGCCGGGGTGCGCAGCCGCAGCGTGGGGCCGGCGGTGCCGCCGGTGATCTCGGCCAGCAGGGTGCCCGGGGTACGGGCCGCGACTGTCAGGGCGATGCTGCCGGTGATGGCCAGGGCCGGGTGCGGCTTGCCCATCGAGAGCATAACGACGGCGACGTCGGCCTCGGCGTCGGAGCGCGCCGGGGCGGCGACGACGGCGACCTTGGGGACGGCGCGGGCGGCCGCGGCGGGCGTCGCCGCGAGTCCCATCCGCACGGCGGCCTGGCGGCGGATGTGTTCCAGGGTGTCCAGCTGCAGTTCCAGCCCGGCGGTCCAGTTGGCGTGCCGCTCCGGGTCGAGGCCCAGCTCCTCGGCGCGCAGCATCACGACCGGTGCTCCGGCGTCGACCAGGGACACGGTCCAGCGGGTGCCGCCGGCGACGATGGTGTCGGTGGCGGAGCCGGTGGGAAGCAGCCGGCCGGTGGTCTTGCCGGCCGGGTCGAGGAAGCCGAGGCCCACCCGGTAGCCGGGGAACGGGACGCCGGGCATCTGGGCCTGCGGGACGATCGGCAGGGCGCCGGCCGGCGTGGCCACCCGCTGGATGATGATCTGGCCGGTGTTGGTGTTGCGGGTGACGATCCGGGTGATGTCGCCGTCGGGGACCACCCAGCCCTTTTCGATCGCATAGAGGCCGACGACGGCGGAGCAGTTGCCGCAGTTGCTGCCCCAATCCACCGCGGCCTCCTCGATGCCCACCTGGGCGAAGGTGAATTCGACATCGATGCCGGCGTCGGCGGGGCGGTGCAGGATCATCGCCTTGCTGGTGGTGGAGGTGGCGCCGCCGACGCCGTCGATCTGCCGGTGGTCGGGGCTGCCGAACAGCCGGGGCAGCAGCACGTCCGGGCTGGTCCCGGTCTCGGCCAGCTGGCCTGTTTCGAAGACCCAGCATTTGCTGGTGCCTCCGCGCATCCACTCCGCTTCGATCTTCATGGTCTGTTCCTAGCTTCGGTTCTGGGTCGATCTGCCCCAATGGTGTTCAAGGGCTTGATTCGAGATTGATCCAGATCACAAATGAAGACAAGGTTGGATATCTGCACGGGACTGTAGTGATGCTTCATTCACTGCTGCGACGGCGGCCAGTGACCAGTCGGGCGGGCGCCGCCGTCGAAATCGGGGCGTTACACACCGCCAATTCGCGGGCGAATGTATAGAATTAACCGATCCAACAGAAGGGCAAAGCGTTGCTTAACGATGCTGACCAGGAATTGTTCGACATCCGGCGCCTCGCCCTGCTGGTGGAGGTGGTGGAGCGGGGATCCATCACCGCCGCGGCCGAGCTGATGATGTACACGCCCTCCGCCGTCTCGCAGCAGCTGCGGAAACTTGAGCAGGAAGTCGGGCAGCCGCTCCTTAACCGTCGCTCCCGTGGCGTGGTACCCACCGAGGCCGGGCAGATCCTCGCCGGCCACGCGCGCAAGATCATCGGCCAGATGCGGGCCGCCCAGTCGGACCTGGATCAGATCGCAGGCCTCAAGCGCGGCTCGCTGACCGTCGGCACTTTTCCCACGCTCGCCGGCTCCTTCCTGCCGCTGGTCATCCGGGCCTTCAAGAAGCGGTACCCGGCGATTGGCCTGTCCCTGCGCAGCGCGCGCTTCGATGACCTGGTCAGTGACCTGCAGTCCGGGGTGACCGGGCTGTGCCTGCTCTGGGACTACCCGTGGAACCGGTTCCAGGACGATTCCATCCGGATCACGGAGGTGTTCCAGGAGAGCACCGTGCTGCTCGTCTCGCGCAGCCACCCGCTGGCCGACCGCGACGAGATCCGGATGGAGGAGCTCCGCAAGGAATCCTGGATCGTCCGCGCCGAGGCCCACCCCGTCGTCGAGGTCCTGCAGCGCTCCGCCCACGAGGCCGGGTTCGAACCGACCATCGGCTTCCTCGCCAACGACTACCAGGAAGCGCAGGCCATGGTGAGCGTCGGCATGGGCGTGGCCATGGTGCCGAAGACCGCCGTGGCCCTGCAGCACCCGGACGTCCGGGTCATCAGCCTCGGCTCCGCCGCACCGCTGCGGCGCGTGCTCCTGGCCCAGCGCCAGGACAAGGTCTACGCCCCGGCCGAGGTCGCCTTCCATTCCACCCTGCTGGAGATCGCCCGCGAACGTGCCGGAGACTACGTGTAACAACGACGACGGCGGCGCCGGCTCCCAGCCGGCCACAGGAACGCTGCGGCCCGGCGGCTACTTCTTCGGTGTCTTCGGCGGCAACCCGGCCACATACTCGAGCGCCTTCCCCACCCAGGCCTTCGCCCGCGCCTCGTCGCCGTCGCCCTCGCCGTTCCAGACCTCCGGCAATCCGGTGTAGCCGCCCATGGGGCGCTCGGGCGGGCCGAACGGGACCGTCCGCTCGCTGCTTTCGAGCGCCTGCTTGTCCGCCCCGGAGAGCTTCACACCCACGGTGGGACCGAAGAGCCCGGCGAACATGTTGCCGTTGACGAACGCCCCGAGGTTCCCGAACATCGGCTTGACCACCACCCCGGGGCGGTCCGGGATCAGCGAGCGGAAGTGCTCTTTCTCGGCGTCGGACGCTTTCGGCATTTCCACGGTGAACCTCCGGAAAGTGGCTGGTCAGGAACAGATTCTCCTGCAGAATACGCCCGCGGCCGCAGCGCTTACCACCACGCCCCGAGACCGCACACGTACGGCCGGCCCACCTGTCGTTCGAGAAAGTCGAGCTCCTGGACGCCAAGGCCACGGAGAAGATCATTGCGAAGTACCGGCCCGCCGTCGTAATTAACGCCGCCCAACAGCCCTCGGCGCCTTTCTCCATGAGCAGTGCCGAGAACGCCGCCGCCACCTTTACGAATAATATTGTCGGCCACCTGAACGTGCTGTGGGCCATCGCCAACGTCAGCAAAGGGACGAAGTACATCAAGCTCGGCTCCGGCGGCTGCTACATGGCCACCGATACCGATTCCATCCCGCTGGGCAAACACGACTTTGCGTTCGAGCACCACGGCAATCAGCACAAGGTCCTGCAAAGCTACATTCCGATGCAGGCCACCGACTTTTACCACCAGTCGAAAATCACCGACATGCTCATCGATGACCTCTGCTCCGCCATGTGGGGCCTGAAAGTGGTAACCGTCCAGCAGGCCACAATCTTTGGCGCGACGATTCCGGAAAACCATGCCGCTGACTGCGCCGGCCTGGCGGCCCGGTTCAATTACGACGCCGTCTTCGGCACCGTCTTCAACCGCTTTGTCTGCCAGGCGGTCATCGGCCACCCCCTCACCATCTACGGCGACGGCACCCAGAAGACCGGTCTGATCAGTCTGGCCGACACCACCGAGAACTTCCTGAAGTTCATCGACCTCGACGTCGCGCCCGGCGAACACCAGTTGGTGCACAACTACACGCACCGGCTCAGCATCGGCGACATCGCRCAAAAGCTTGCGGAGATCGACCCCAGCGTCAGCTTCGACTACGTCCCCAACCCGCGCCAGGAACCGTCGGGCAAGCTCGAGCCCGAAGTGGAAGTGCACGAGGCGATCAGTGACTCCCACAAGTGCCTGGAGGCCCGGCTCCAAACAGAGATGGCCAACATGCTCGAGTTCACCCGCCGACACAAGGACAGCATCGACCGCGCCATCATCATGCCCAAGGTCGAATGGTCGGTAGGTTAAGCCGCCGCCGGCTAAGTCCGTTGCTGGGAACCCCGCTGGCTAAAGCCCCCCGCGAAAAGCCAGGCGGCAGGCTAGCCCTGGCCGCCGGCAAGGTATTCCCGGGTCAGCCCGGCCAGCACCTCGACGTCGTCCAGCGTGGACTCATGGATGTAAGAGAGCCGCGCGACGTCCTGGACGGCCTTGATATAGACGCCCCGTTCCAGCAGGAAGCCGAAGAGCCCGGTGGGATCCGGGATCTGCATGGACACGATGTTGCTCTGCTGCGCGCCGTGGTCAATGAACTCCAGCCCGTGGCCCTGCAGAATGGCCTTGATGCCCGCCAGGAGCTCAAGGTTCTTCTGCTCGATGGTGTCCATGCCGACGGTGTTGATTTCCCGGAGCGCTGCGTGGAGCGCCACCAGGCCCACCACGTTCTGGGTGCCGTCCTGGAACCGGGCAGCCGTACTTTTCAGTACGTAGGATGACTCGTCGAAACGCTCCACACTGCGGATGCCCGCCTTGCAGTCACGCAGGACCGGCATAACGTTCCGGTTCACGTACATAAAGCCGATGCCCATGCCGGCCCGCAGATACTTCTGGCCCCCGCAGACCAGGATGTCCACGGGCGTCTTGGCCAGGTCGATGGTCCTCGCGCCGATGTGCTGGACCGCGTCGATCACCAGGAAGATGCCCAGGGCGTGGCAGACAGTCGAGAGCAGGCCCAGGGCGGGCATAAAACCGTCGTACTGCTGGGCCGAGGACATGCTGATGACCTTGGTGTGCGGGCCGATGCTCTCGAACAGGCGGCCGAACGCGGCTTCGTTGTCGCGGCCCGAGATCACCTTGACGCTCACGCCGTCGTGCCGCTTCCGCAGCCACGGCAGCAGGTTCGCGGGATATTCGTTGCCGAGCACCAGCACTTCATCACCCCGGTGCAACGGCAGCGCCTCGCTCGCCATGATGATGCCCTCGGTGGTGTTTTTCAGGTACGTGATTTCCGCGGCCTCACAATTGACCAGCCGGGCAGCCTCGGTGGACACGTTATCTGCAATCGAGTCGTAGCGGTAAAGGACCTCAGGTGGCCCGTAGAGGAAAAAATCTTCCATAAACGTTCGTGCGGCCTCGTAGGCGGCCCGGCTCATGGGCGCAACGGTGGCGTAGTTGAAAAGCTTCTTCTCACACAGGGGCGTGAAGTCCGTGCGGACTCTGCCGGGGAGCGGTTCAGGCTCGGGTGCCGGCGTGGCGGCGGTCAGGGCTGCGCTGTTACGCATCGTTGCCTCCCAGCCTGGCATTGTTGCTGTGAACTGTGACTGAGGCCCAAGCTATTCGTCCGCCCGGTCCGGTGTCACGAGTAGCCACTACTTGGAAACTTACTCAGTTTGCGAGTGTAACGAACTGGTAACATTGGGTTGATGCCCCATCAGTCTGGACACTCCCGAGTCACGCAATTGGACGGCCTCCGCGGCCTCGCCGCCCTGGTGGTTGTCGCCTGCCATGCCCTCTCCCCCCTCCCCGGAATCGGCAGTGTGGTGTTCGATGACCGCACCGCCGGGCTCGGTCCGCTCGAGTCGTGGGCCGTTTTCTCCCCGCTGCACGTCCTCTGGAACGGCACCCCCGCCGTCCACGTCTTTTTTGTGCTCTCCGGGTTCGTCCTGATCCTGCCCTTCACTAAGCAGGGCGCCGCCAGGAGCTGGGCGCCGTACTACGCCAAACGGCTCCTCCGTCTCTACCTGCCGGCCTGGGCGGCGCTGGCGGCGGCCGTCGCGCTGATCGCCGTCGTCCCCCGGACGCCCTCGCCGCTGCAAAGCCCGTGGGCGGACATGTACGTGACCAACCCCAACCCGGGCCAGATCGCCCGCGACGCCCTGCTGGTGATGAGCTCGAGCACCATCAACACCCCGTTGTGGACGCTCAAATGGGAGGTCCTCTTCTCCCTGCTGCTCCCGCTCTACGTGGTGATCGCCCTCCGCTGGCGCCGGCTCTGGCTGCTGAAGCTCGGCCTCACCCTGGCCCTCGTCGGGGTGGGCGCAGTCCAGGACATCGACTGGCTCATCTACCTCCCCATCTTCGCCATCGGCGCCATCCTCGGCGCCGAACGGGAACGGATCCGCAGCCTGACCAGCTCCTGGCCGGGCCTGATCTGGCTCCCGGTCACCGCCGCCGGACTGGTTCTGGCCAACGCCGAATGGCTCGGGCGGCCCAACCCGGTCCAGGGCGTCGAGGCCCTCGTCACCGTCGGCGCGACGCTGATCGTCCTGGTCTTCCTGCTGAGCGGCACCGCCAAGAAACTCGGCGACACGGCCGTCGCGCAATGGCTGGGCCGGGTCTCCTTCAGCGTCTACCTGGTGCACCTGCCGATCATCCTCGCCGGCGTCACCCTGCTCCGGGCGGTCTCGCTCCCGCTGGCGCTCGCCGTCTCCGTGGCGGCCTCGTTCATCGTCGGCGAGCTGTTCTTCCGCTACGTCGAAGGCCCCGCCCAGCGCCTCTCGGTCGCCGCCGGCCGCGCCGTCGAACGCCGGATGCGCCGTGGCGCCTGCACGGAAATCGCGGGGGAGCCCGCCGTCGTCCGCGGGCAACAAACGACGACGGCGGCGCCCGCCGTACGCAAGGCGGGGGCGCCGACGCCGGACCTCGCAACGGTCGACTCCCGGCAGCCCGCCGCCTAAGGTGGCGGCCGGCGGCACCCGCCAGCCGCACCCTCCGACATGTGGTAATCGACCCGCGCCCAATCCTGTAGAGTAGGGACCGTTGTTGTGTTTATGCAGTTCGTAGTTCAGGCAGTACGCGCGGTCGAAAGTCCGTGTTCTTCTGAAGCAGCGGTTTTGAGCACCCCACACCGGAGGACCCGAAAGTCGGGACTGTTCCTCCACCTTCACGAAGGACAAAAATAATGGCTACTGGTACCGTCAAATGGTTTAACGCTGAAAAGGGCTTCGGCTTCATTTCCCCCGATGACTCCTCGCAGGACGTTTTCGCGCACTACTCCGCGATCAACTCCTCCGGCTTCCGCTCCCTCGAAGAGAACCAGAAGGTTTCCTTCGACGTAGAGCAGGGCCCGAAGGGTCCCCAGGCAACCAACATCCAGGGCCTCTAATTCCTTAGAGTTCCGGGACCGTTAGGTTTCAAGCAGGGCCCGTCTCCGGACGGGCCCTGCTTTTTTGGTTTAACCGGGCGCTTCAACCTCCTATGGACACCGCCCCCGGCCGGGAGCATCCTGTTGCTGTCCGCGTTCGCCACCACGCGGAGCCCAGGGATCGGCGAGGGAAGCTGGCATCAGAGCATGAGCGAAGCACCAGGGGCCCGGCAACGGTTGTCCGACCGGATCGACGACAAACAACGCGCCGTCACCGCCTACCTGGCCCGCGAACGGCCCCGCCGGAACCGGCTCTCCAACGTCAGCATCGTCGGCAGCGGCCTGGCCGCCGCGCTCACCGCCGGTCCCGCGGTGGGCGGCACCGGCTTCACCCACGCCACCGCGGGCCTGCTGTCGCTCAGCGAGGACTCGATCGTCTGGCGGGTCCTGTGCCTGCTGGCCGTCATCTTCTCCGTCGCCGCCGCACTCTCCACCAACTTCGCGACCTCCCGCTCGGTCGCGGACCGGGTCAGTGCCGCCGAGACCTGCAGCGCCCAGCTCGAGAGCCTCGCCGTGTCCCTGGACGTCGGCCACATCGACGTCGACGAGGCCGTCAAGCTCTACCAGCAGTACGCCGGCCAGGTCGCGTTCGTCGACGCCCCGCCGCGCTGAGAGCCCCCTGCCCGGATGCCCTATCACCTATGGATGGTCTGAGGCCCTCAGAACAACCGAAAGTGATAGAGAATCCACTGGCGTGTGAGGCCGCAGCCGGCTCCCAAGTCGGCCAGCGCTGTTCACGCCACCGCCACCAGCGGTTTACGCGGGCAGTCAAGGATGGACACCATGACTGATTTCACCCGCCGCAATGTCCTCAAAGGTGCCCTGGCCGCCGCCGGTGCCGCCGCCGTCGTCCCCGCCACAGCCGGATCGGCCAGTGCCGCACGGCCGTCCGGCGTCGCCCTGGTCCGCAACCGACTGACCCTGCCCTCCGGGATCGCCACGGGCGATGTCACCACCGGCTCCGGTGTGCTGTGGTCCCGGGCGTCGGGTCCGGGCCGGCTGGTGGCGGAACTGCTGGCGGTCGACGACGCCGGGTCCCCGCTGCGCGGGCGCGGTGCCTTCCGCCGGGTGCTGCGGGGGAGCGCCGCCTCGGAGGCGACCGACTTCACGGCCAAAATCAACGCCGAGCACCTGCCCGCCGGGACCCGCTTCGCCGTGAACCTGCACTTCGAGGACGCCGACGGCCACGCCGGCGAGACCGCGCAGGGCTCCTTCAGCACTGCCCCCGGCACCGGGCTGCTGGCCAGCGGCCGCGCGGCCCGCGGCCGGAGCTTCGTCTGGAGCGGCGACACCGCCGGCCAGGGCTGGGGCATCAACGAGGACATCGGCGGCATGCGCGGCTACGCGGCCATGCACGCCACCAAGCCGGACTTCTTCATCCACTCCGGCGACACTATCTACGCCGACGGGCCCATCAGCGCCGAGGTCAGCGAGCCCGACGGCCAGGTCTGGCGCAACCTGGTCACCGAGGAAGTGTCCAAGGTGGCCGAGACGCTCAACGACTTCCGCGGCCGGCACCGCTACAACATGATGGACAAGAACATCCGCGCCCTCTACGCCGAGGTCCCGGTGATCGCRCAGTGGGACGACCACGAGACGCACAACAACTGGTACCCCGGCCAGGTCCTCACCGACACCCGTTACACCGAACGCCGCGTGGACGTCCTCGCCGCCCGCGGCCGGCAGGCGTGGCAGGAATACCAGCCCATCGCGGGCGTCACGCCCGGCGGCACCGGCTTCGAACCGGCCCGGATCTACCRCAAAATCAGCCGCGGCCCGCAGCTGGAGATCTTCTGCCTGGACATGCGCAGCTTCAAGGACCMCAACACGGACGGCAAGGAAACGCACCTGACCCACATCCTGGGCCAGGAACAAGCGGACTGGCTCATCCGCGAGGTCAGCAAGTCCAAAGCCACGTGGAAGGTTATCGCCAACGACCTCCCGCTGGGACTGGTGGTCCCGGACGGCCCGGTGAACCAGGAATCGCTCTCCAACCGCGACGCCGGCGCCCCCTTGGGCAAGGAGCTCGAACTCGCCGGGGTGCTCTCGGCGTTCAAGCGCAACCGGGTTAAAAACGTGGTCTGGCTGACGGCCGACGTGCATTACTGCGCCGCGCACCACTACTCGCCCGAGCGTGCCGGGTTCACCGACTTCGACCCCTTCTGGGAATTCGTGGCCGGACCCATCAACGCCGGCAGCTTCGGCCCCAACACCCTGGACGGCACCTTCGGCCCGGAGGTGGCGTTCTACAAGGCCGGCGCCTATGCCAACCAGTCCCCGCGCAGCGGCGAGAGCCAGTACTTTGGCCACGTGGACCTGGCCGCGGACGACGTCTTCACCGTGAGCCTGCGCAACGCCAACGGCGCGGTGCTGTGGAGCAAGTCCCTGGTCCCGCAACGGTAGGGGCTAACGACGACGGCGGCCGCCTCCCAGCCCGGGGAGGCGGCCGCCGTCGTCGGTTGGCACTGTCCGGGGGAGGCTACGGCGTCGGCATCCCGCCGTTGACGTTCAGCGTCTCGCCCACCACGTAGCTGGACTCGGCCGAGGCCAGGAACACATACGCCGGGGCCAACTCGGCCGGCTGGCCCGCGCGGCCCAGGGGAGTCTGCGTGCCGAACTCCGGCAGCTCCTCCGTGGGCTGGCCGCCGCTGGGCTGCAACGGCGTCCAGATCGGCCCCGGGGCCACCGCGTTCACCCGGATACCCTTGGGCGCGAGCTGCTGGGCCAGCCCCTTGGTGAAGTTGTTGATCGCGCCCTTGGTCGAGGCGTAGTCCACCAGGGTCTCGGACGGGCTGTAGGCCTGGATGGAGGTGCTGTTGATGATCGTTGAGCCCGCCGGCAGATGCGGCAGCGCCTCCTTGGTCAGCCAGAACATGGCGTACACGTTGGTCTTGTACGTGTGGTCCAGCTGCTCGTCGGTGATATCGGCCAGCGCCTTCTGCGCCACCTGCTTGCCGGCGTTGTTCACCAGGATGTCCAAGCCGCCGAGTTCCCGCACCGCGGTCTCCACCAGTTCCCGGCAGACGGCCGAGTCCTTCAGGTCGCCGGGGACCTTGACCGCCTTGCGGCCGGCCTCCTCGATCAGGCCGGCGATCCGGGCGGCGTCCTCTTCCTCCTCCGGCAGGTAGGACATCACGACGTCGGCACCCTCGCGGGCGAACGCGATCGCCGTCGCAGCGCCGATCCCCGAGTCCGCGCCGGTGATGAGCGCCTTGCGCCCCTCCAGCCGGCCGGTCCCGCGGTAGGTGTCCTCGCCGAGGTCCGCCTTGGGTGTCATCTTCGCGTCCAGGCCCGGTTCCGGCTGGCTCTGCTCCGGCGGCTCGATCTGCTCGTAGGCCGTCACGGGGTTCCTGAACGTGTACTGGTCAGTCATAGTTCTCCTCCGATGGTTGCGCTGCACCGGACCCGGGCGGGCCCGGCACAAACGGCGGGTGGATCCCACAACACGCTAAGCATGCTTAGTAATCAGCCTAGGCATGGCGGGGGGACGTGTGCAACGGGGCCCGTGCGGGACGGCTCCGGGGGAGGTTCGTGGCACTGGCCCGCCGTGTGACCCACTGCATAAAAGTCCGACGGCGGCCCCGCCGGCCTCCGGGGGCGCCCGCGGCCTCCGGAAACCGCGGAATCCCGGGGATTACGGGGCCTGGCGGGTGGTGTGGGGGTGGATTTGTTCGGGGTCGGTTTGGTGTGTAAAGTAGTTCGAGTCGCCGCCGCTGATGCGGAAAGATAGCGACTGACTCCCTTTCTAAACGGCCTGGAAAATGGTTCGCAGTTGTGCG
>NZ_JBFTNO010000147.1:0-7961 GCF_056397525.1 Arthrobacter sp. 05L45_2
TCCCTGCGTAACTGGACAGGCGATGCATAACCACCCGGCCGGACGAGCCGGGCGGCACCGGGCCCGTGCCGCGGACTCATCCTGAACCTACCCGCTGGGAGCGGCTGAAATCAATGGATCCGAAATCGATGGACCTGAAATCAATGTTTGGGGACCAGCCCGACGTCGGACGGCCGGCTGGCCTCCCGCCGTCGCCGCCCGTTTGCCAGAAATGGCCGCAAAGCCGAGGCTATAGCGGCCATTCCTGGCAAACGGTGTACTGCTGCGTCGCGTCTAAGAGTCGCGGAGTCCGTCGAGGGTCCGCTGGGCCGCGTCCCGGAGTTCGGCGGCGCGCGGTCCGGCGCCGAGAATGTCCCGGCTCGAGGTGCCCAGAACCTGCCCGTACGCGTTGCCGAAGGTGCGCCGCAAATCGGCCGCCGTGGCGCCCTGCGCCCCCAATCCGGGGGCGAGGATCGGGCCGCGCACAGCCGCAAGGTCCAGACCAAGGTCCTGTAGGGCTGAGCCGACGGTTGCGCCGACCACAAGGCCCACGGACCCCAGTTCACCTGCTTCAGCGGTGTAGCGCTGGTTTTCGACGGCGGCGGCCCGGGTGATCCGGCGTGCGACGGAGTCGTCCCCGCCGACGTGCTGCACGGAGGCGCCTTCCGGGTTGGAGGTCAGCGCCAGGACAAACACTCCGCGGCCGCTCTCTGCCGCGAGGTCCAGGGCCGGCCGCAGGGATTCGAACCCCAGATAAGGGCTCAGGGTGACCGAGTCCGCCGCGAGGGCCGAGCCGTCGCGCAGCCAGGCGTCCGCGTACGCTGCCATGGTGGAGCCGATGTCGCCGCGCTTGGCGTCCGCAATGGTCAGCACACCGGAGTCAGCCGCAGCGGCGAGGGTGCGTTCCAGCACCGCCATCCCGGCCGACCCGTGACGCTCGTACAGCGCCACCTGCGGTTTTACCGCGGCAGCGAGGGATCCCACGGCCTCCAGTACTGTCAGCGAAAAGCGCTCCAGCCCGGCGGCGTCGTCGTTCAGGCCCCAGTGCTGCAGCAGCGACGGATGCGGGTCGATGCCCACGCAGAGCGGGCCGCGCTGGGCCATGGCCCGCCCGAGCCGGGAGCCAAAGGACTCCCGGCCGGTGCGGCCGCCGGTACCGGCGGCCTCAGGCATGCTGGGACACCGTACCGGCAGCCTGCGCGACCCGTTCCTCGGCGTCGCGTTTCTGCGACTCGGCGAGGGCGCTGGCGTGTTCCTGYAGGCTGGTGACGGACCATTCGTAGGTCCGCATGGCCTCGATGGCCTGGACGGCCGCGTTGAACTCGGCCACGGTGGTGATGCAGGGAATGCCGATCGAAGTGGCGGCGGCACGGATTTCGTAGCCGTCACCGCGGGCCTCGCCGCCGGACGGGGTGTTGAAGACCATGTCGATCTCGCCGGCGACGATGAGGTCGGCGATGGTGCCCTCCCCCTCGGCACTGGAGCCCTCGGCGACCTTGCGGACCGTGGTGGCCTGCAGGCCGTTGCGGCGCAGCACGTCGGCGGTGCCGCCGGTGGAGACGATCTCGAACCCGAGGTCCGAGAGCCGCTTGAYGGCCATGATGACGGCGCGCTTGTCCCGGTTGGCGACGGACACGAAGACCTTGCCTTCGGTGGGCAGTGCGTTGTTCGCCGCGGCCTGGCTCTTGGCGAACGCCGTGTCGAAGTGCTTGTCGATGCCCATAACCTCGCCGGTGGACCGCATCTCCGGCCCCAGCAGGGAGTCAACAACCTTGCCCTCAAGGGTGCGGAAGCGGCTGAACGGCAGGACAGCCTCCTTGACCGCCACCGGTGCGTCCAGCGGCAGCGTGGAGCCGTCACCGGTTTCCGGCAGCATCTTGTAGGCGGTGCGGAGCTGGTTGACGGTCACGCCGGTGCCGATCAGCGCGGCAGCCTTGGCCATCTGCACGCCCGTGGCCTTGGAGACGAACGGGACGGTGCGGGAGGCACGCGGGTTGGCTTCAAGGACGTAGAGCACGTCGGAGGCGAGGGCGAACTGGATGTTGATCAGGCCCCGGACGCCCACCCCCTCGGCGATGGCGCGGGTGGCGGTCCGGACCCGGTCCACCACGTTGTTGCCTAGGGTGATCGGCGGCAGCACGCAGGCCGAGTCGCCGGAGTGGATGCCGGCTTCCTCGATGTGCTCCATGATTCCGCCGAGGTACATGTCCTTGCCGTCGAAGAGGGCGTCGACGTCGATCTCCACGGCGTCCTCAAGGAAGCGGTCGATCAGGACCGGGTGGTCCGGGGTGATCTCGGTGGCGTTGGCAATGTAGCGGGAGAGGTTGGGTTCGTCGTAGACGATCTCCATGCCGCGGCCGCCCAGCACGTAGGACGGGCGGACCAGCACCGGGTAGCCGATTTCGTCGGCGATCTTCTTGGCGTCCTCGAAGGACACAGCGGTGCCGTTCTTCGGGGAGACCAGGCCGGCCTCGTCCAGCACCCGGGAGAAGGCGCCGCGGTGTTCGGCGAGGTCGATGGCTTCCGGGGACGTGCCGAGGATCGGCACTCCGGCGTCGGCGAGCTGCTGCGCCAGCTTGAGCGGGGTCTGGCCGCCGAGCTGGACGAACACACCCATCACGCCGCCGGTGCGTTCCTCCGCCGCGATGACCTCGAGGACGTCTTCAAGGGTCAGCGGTTCGAAGTAGAGCCGGGTGGAGACGTCGTAGTCCGTGGACACGGTCTCCGGGTTGCAGTTGACCATCACGGTCTCGTAGCCGGCCTTGCGCAGCGCCATCGAGGCGTGCACGCAGGAGTAGTCGAACTCGATGCCCTGGCCGATCCGGTTGGGACCGGATCCGAGGATGATGATCGACGGCTTGGAGTGCAGGGCCACCTCATCCTCCTCGTCGTAGGACGAGTAGTGGTACGGGGTGTACGCGGCGAACTCGGCCGCGCACGTGTCGACGGTTTTGTAGACGGGGCGGATGCCCAGGGCCTGCCGGACGCCGCGGACGACGTCCTCGGAGTTGTGCGTCAGGGCACCAATCTGGGCGTCGGAGAACCCGTGCCGCTTGGCCCGCTGCAGCATCTCCTGCGTCAGGGCGGTGGAGCGGCGGATTTCCTGGGAGATCTCGTTCAGCAGCTGGAGCTGGTCCAGGTACCAGGGGTCGATCTTGGTCGCCTCGAACAGCTGCTCCACGGTGGCGCCGCCGAGCAGGGCGCGCTGGACCTGGTGCAGGCGTTCGGTGCTGGGCCGTTTGGCCTTCTCAATCAGCTCGGGGACTTCCCATTCGGGGACGGGACCGAAGTCCAGCTGGGAGCCCTTCTGCTCCAGCGACCGCAGGGCCTTCTGCAGGGCCTCGGTGAAGTTCCTGCCCATCGCCATGGCCTCGCCCACCGACTTCATGGTGGTGGTGAGGGTGGAATCGGCGGCCGGGAACTTCTCGAACGCGAACCGCGGGACCTTGACCACGACGTAGTCGAGGGTCGGCTCGAAGGACGCCGGGGTCTTCTGCGTGATGTCGTTCGGGATCTCGTCCAGCGTGTAGCCGAGCGAGAGCTTGGTGGCGATCTTGGCGATCGCGAAGCCGGTGGCCTTGGAGGCCAGCGCGGAGGAGCGGGAGACGCGGGGGTTCATCTCGATGACCACAACGCGGCCGGTGTCCGGCTCGACGGCGAACTGGATGTTGCAGCCGCCGGTGTCGACGCCGACTTCGCGGATGACGGCGATGGAGATGTCGCGCAGCCGCTGGTATTCGCGGTCCGTCAGGGTCAGGGCCGGGGCGACCGTGATGGAGTCGCCGGTGTGGACGCCGACGGGGTCGAAGTTCTCGATGGAGCAGACCACCACGACGTTGTCGTTCTTGTCCCGCATCATCTCGAGCTCGTACTCCTTCCAGCCAAGGATGCTCTCTTCGAGCAATACCTCGGACGTGGGGCTGTACTGCAGGCCCTGGCCGACGATCCGGCGGAGGTCGCCCTCGTTGTAGGCCAGGCCGGAGCCGAGCCCGCCCATGGTGAAGGAGGGGCGGACCACCATCGGGTAGCCCAGGTCCTCGGCCGCCGTAAGGGCCTCGTCCATGCTGTGGATGATGTGGCTGCGGGCGGATTCGGCACCGCAGCGCTCCACCACGCCCTTGAACTTCTCGCGGTCCTCGCCGAGCTCGATCGCCGCGATGTTGGCGCCGATCAGCTCGACGTTGTACTTCTCCAGCACACCGTTTTTGTCGAGGGCGATCGCCGTGTTCAGCGCGGTCTGGCCGCCCAGGGTGGGCAGGATCGCGTCGGGGCGTTCCTTGGCGATGATCTTCTCTACCACCTCCGGGGTGATCGGTTCGATGTAGGTGGCGTCGGCGAACTCCGGGTCGGTCATGATGGTGGCCGGGTTCGAGTTGACGAGGATGACCCGCAGGCCTTCCTCCTTGAGGACGCGCAGTGCCTGGGTGCCGGAGTAGTCGAATTCGGCGGCCTGGCCGATGACGATCGGGCCGGAACCGATGACCAGGACGCTCTTAAGGTCAGTTCTCTTGGGCATTACTTCTTGTCCTCAGTGTTGGATTCGGTGGCAGTCTGTGTCTCGCCGGCAGGCTTCTTGGTCTCCCCCATGAGGGCGATGAAGCGGTCGAAGAGGTAGGCGGCGTCGTGCGGGCCGGAGGCAGCCTCGGGGTGGTACTGGACCGAGAAGGCCGGGATGTCGAGGCAGTACAGGCCCTCGACGACGTCGTCGTTGAGGCTGACGTGGCTGACTTCCACCCGGCCGAAGCGTTCTTCCGGCGCCTGGGTGGCGCCCTCCAGCGGGGCGTCGACGGCGAAGCCGTGGTTCTGCGAGGTGATTTCGACCTTGCCGGTGCGGCGGTCCATCACGGGCTGGTTGATGCCGCGGTGGCCGTAACGGAGCTTGTAGGTTCCAAAGCCAAGGGCGCGGCCCAGGATCTGGTTGCCGAAGCAGATTCCGAAGTACGGAAGCTTGGCGTCCAGGACGGAGCGGAGCAGGGTGACCTGGCTGTCGGCGGTGGCGGGGTCGCCGGGGCCGTTGGACATAAACACACCGTCGGGGTTGACCGCGGTGACGTCCTCGAGGGTCGCCGTGGCCGGCAGGACGTGGACCCGGACGCCGCGTTCGGCGAAGCGGATGGGGGTCATGCGCTTGATGCCGAGGTCGATCGCGGCGATGCTGAACAGCGGCTCGCCTTCCCAGCCCCAGTCGGCGGGCTCCACCGTGTAGGCCTCGTCGACGCTGACTTCCTCGGCGAGCCGTGAGCCTTCCATCGGCGCGCTGGCCAGGACGGCCTCCACGAGTTCCTTGTCGCTGGCGGCTGCCGCGTCGCCGGAGAAGATGCCGGCGCGCATGGTCTTGTGTTCACGCAGGTGCCGGGTGATGGCGCGGGTGTCGACGCCYTGGATCCCGATGATGCCCTGCTCCGTGAGTTCCTCGTCCAGGCTGCGTTCCGAGCGCCAGTTGGAGGGGCGGCGGGCGGCGTCGCGGACAATGTAGCCTGCCACCCAGATGCGGCGGGACTCGGCGTCGTCCTTATTCACGCCGGTGTTGCCGATGTGCGGTGCGGTCTGCACCACCAGCTGCCGGGCGTAGGACGGGTCGGTGATGGTTTCCTGGTAGCCGGTCATGCCGGTCGCGAACACGGCCTCGCCCAGTGCGGTGCCGGTGGCGCCGTAGCTGCTGCCGCGGAAAATCCGCCCGTCTTCGAGCACCAGCACGGCGAGGGCCGGTGCTGCCGGCGCCCCGTTGGTGGCCGCCGCTGCGGCTGTCTCTGACACTTCTTCTGTCACTGYGTTGGATTCCGTCACGTTGTTACTTTCCACTATCGGCGTCTGCCTGGGGGGCAGCGGAGATCAAATCTTGAAGGGTGGCCAGGAGCAGGACCTTGTCCTCGGCCCGGCGGGTGCGGAAACCGGTGTCCAGCTCGCGCGGCCCGAGCCGCCAGCTGAGTACCAGGAGTCCGTCTTTCTCGACGAATTTGCCGGCCATGCCGCTCTCCTGCCGAACGCCGGTGAGTGCGGCGGCCGGGATGAAAAGGGGCACGGCCCCGGATCGGTCGAACAGCACCCCGCCGGGGTGGACGCTGAGCTCGGCGTTGGTGCGGATCCCGAGCTGGTGCACGGCGATCCGGTCCAGCCAGTCGCCGGCCGTGGTGGAGGCAACATACTGGCCGGCAGCGGACGCCAGCGGCGCACCGGGTTCGTCCGGGACGGGGGGCAGGGGCTCGACGTCGGCCTGGCGGCGCAGGCGGTTGCGCCAGCCGACAGCGATCAGCGCGATGACCACCGCCGCGACGGCGAGCATCAGCAGCCCGGGGAGCAGCCTGTCCATCAGTTGCGGCCCGCCGGTGCGGCGTCGACGGCGTCGGCCGGCCACCGGTAGGGGGTGTTGAGCTGGCCGTCGAGGACGGTGGGGTGGCCTTTGAAGAACGTGGCCACTACCCGGCCGGGAAGTTCCCGGCCCGCGAACGGAGAGTTACGGCCCATGGTTGCCATCTTAGAAGGGTCCACGGTCCAGCGTGCAGCCGGGTCCACGAGTATGACGTTCCCGGGTTCGCCGGTCTCCAGCGGCCTGCCCTGGTCCTCGAGCCGGCCGATGGCTGCCGGTGTGGTGGAGGTAACGCGTGCAAAGTCGTCCCAGCCCATGAGCCCGGTCTCGATCATGGTGTGCTGCACCACGGAGAGCGCCGTTTCGAGGCCCGTCATGCCCATGGCGGCCTGGGCCCACTCGCATTCCTTGTGCTCRCTCGGGTGCGGTGCGTGGTCGGTGCCGATGACGTCGATCGTGCCGTCAGCCAGTGCGGCCCGCAGTGCCTGGACATCCGCGTCGGTGCGCAGCGGCGGGTTGACCTTGTAGACGGGGTCATAGCTGCGGACCAGTTCGTCGGTGAGCCAGAGGTGGTGCGGTGTGACCTCGGCCGTGACGTTGATGCCGCGGGACTTGGCCCAGCGGACAATTTCGACCGACCCCGCGGTGGACACGTGGCAGACGTGCAGCCGTGAGCCGACGTGCTGGGCGAGCAGCACGTCGCGGGCGATGATGCTTTCCTCGGCGACGGCGGGCCAGCCGGTGAGGCCCAGCACGGCCGAGACGTCGCCTTCGTTCATCTGCGCGCCGGCGGTGAGCCGGGGTTCCTGTGCGTGCTGCGCGACCACGCCGTCGAACGCTTTGACGTATTCGAGGGCACGGCGCATCAGGACGGGGTCGCTGACGCAGATCCCGTCGTCGGAGAACACCCGGACCCTGGCCCGCGAGTCGGCCATGGCGCCGAGCTCGGCGAGCTGTTGGCCGGCCAGGCCGACCGTGACGGCGCCGACGGGCCGGACGTCCACCCAGCCGGCGGTGCGGCCCAGGGTCAGGACCTGTTCGACGACGCCGGCGGTGTCCGCCACCGGGGTGCTGTTGGCCATCGCGTGCACGGCGGTGTAGCCGCCCAGGGCCGCTGCGCGGGTGCCGGTTTCGACCGTCTCGGCGTCCTCGCGGCCGGGTTCGCGCAGATGGGTGTGGATGTCCACCATGCCCGGCAGCGCGATGAGACCGGCGCCGTCGATGACGGTGGCGCCCTTGGCCGCTTCTGGGTCCGTGTCCAGGTTGGGGCCGCGGCCGGCGATGACGCCGTCGCGGATCAGCAGGTCCTCAGCGGCGCCGCCGAGAATCGAGGCTCCGCGGATGAGGTAGGCGCCGGCGCTGCCTGCGTCCTGGTGTTGTGATGCCATCAGTGGCTCTCCTTGGAGTAGGCGGCGGTGGGGGTGGCTGGCTCGCGGGAGTCCCCGGAGAGCAGCAGGTAGAGGGCGGCCATGCGGATGGACACGCCGTTGCGCACCTGTGCCAGGACGGTGGAACGGGGCGAGTCGGCGGCGGATGAGGAAATTTCGAGYCCGCGGTTCATCGGGCCGGGGTGCATGATGATGGTGTCCTTCAGGCCCAGGCGGTCCAGGGCACGGAGGCGGTTGTCGTCAAAGCCCCAGCGGCGGGAGTATTCGCGGGTGGACGGGAAGAAGGA
>NZ_JBFTNO010000148.1:0-7897 GCF_056397525.1 Arthrobacter sp. 05L45_2
CGAGGTCAACGCGGATGTGGGAGGTGAAACCCATGCGGCGGATGCGCTGGATCAACAGCATCAGGGCCGGGCGTGATTTCTGGTTGAGGCTGCCGCGGACATCAATCCGGATGACGTCTGAGTCGACGTCGAGCTTGACTTGGGCGTTAAGAGACTGGTCCATAGGTACTCCAAATAAAGTGTCTATGGCCGACGGCTCAACCGTCCTCAGACTAACTGCAGGCCGGAGCGGGCACAAGTCCCGGCTAGCCGGCGGCTTGTTTCCCGGGTTCCTGGAAATGGGTCCGTGTGGCCACGCCGCCCACGGACTCCACCAGCGAGGTGGCGATGTCGCGAAGCTTGACGTTGCCGTGGCTCGACGCGTCGGTGAGGATACGGACAGCGGTCTCCTGGTCGCAGCGGTTCTGCGCCATAACAATGCCGATGGCCATGTCGATCACAGTCCGCGATTCGAGGGTGGCCCGCAGGTTGGTGGCACTGTCCGTGTGCAGGGAGAACCGGACGGCCATCCGCAGCGCCTGGGAGATCTGCCGGGTGTAGTCACGGGCGCGCTCGGCGACGTTGCCGTCGAATTTGCGCGGCACATCCGAGTACAGGTTCAGGGCGGCCTGGGCTTCGCCCTGCAGGTGGAAAGGCACCGAAAGGACCGAGCGGAGCCCGTGCGAGGCCACGGCGGTGGCGTAGTCCGGTCCCCAGCGGTCTTCCTCGAAAAGGTCAGGAACGTAAACTTCCCGTTCCTCCTGCGCGGCGGTCAGGCACGGGCCCTGCGCGAGCCGGTACTGGATTTCGTCGACCTCCCGGGCGGACTCGCTGCTCCAGCCGATGGTTGCCGCTTTGCGGTCGCGCAGCAACGTGATGCCGCAGAGCGCGTCATCGCCTTCGCCGGCCACCTGGTGCGCCGAGAACCGTGCGAGATCGTTGAGGAACTCCTCGAAGTCCGTGCTGTCGAGGATAAGGTTCTGGACCTGGTCCGCGGTGCTGACGGAGAGGGGGCCCGGGTATTCCTGGGGCGGAAGCATAGAGCAGTTCTCCAGCTGAGGGTACAGATGTACCGAGTGAGGTTTTGAAGAAATGATAAGTCACCGCGGAAATACCGTCCACATATGTACGCGGAAGGCGAACTGCTAGTTCAGGCCCAACTCATCCTTGCCGAACGCGAAGAGGTAGGGGACGCCGGCTTCGGTTTCGATTTTCTCCTTGGCACCGGTGTCGCGGTCCACAATCACTGCGACGGCGACGACGTTGCCGCCCGCCTTGCGGACGCCCTCGACGGCGGTCAGCGCGGAGCCGCCCGTGGTGGACGTGTCTTCCAGGACCAGGACGTTGCGCCCCTCGACGGAGGGGCCCTCCACCTGGCGGCCCATGCCGTACGACTTCTGGGCCTTGCGGACCACGAAGGCGTCCACGGTGCGGCCGGCGTCGACGGCGGCGTGCATCACGGCGGTGCCCACGGGGTCCGCCCCCATGGTGAGTCCGCCGGCGCACTCGAAGTCGATGCCGGCGTCGGCCATCAGGGACAGCATGACCTGGCCCACCAGCTTGGAGGCCTCGTGGTGCAGGGTGATGCGCCGCAGGTCGATGTAGTAATCGGCCTCGGCGCCGCTGGAGAGGGTGACCTTGCCGCGGACGACGGCCAGCTCCTTGATCAGTTCCAGGAGGCGGGCGCGGGCGGCAGCGGCGTCGGCCGCGAAGTCACTGGTGGTCATGGGGAACAGTTTAGTAGGAGGCCGGGGGCGGATTCCCAGCCGGAACCCTCTATGTCGCCGGGCTCCGGTCAGGAGGCCGACCGGCTTCCCGTCCGCCCCCGGCGGAAGYGGCCGACGGCGGGGGCGTGCGTCGCCAGGGCCGGGCCCGGCGCGTCCGGGCCCGGGCGTTGGGTCGGGTACGGCCCCGGTTCCGTGGGCGCTTCCCGTACGCCCTGCAGACCCGGGGTACCCGTGGCGACCGGGCGTTGCGGTGCGCGCCGGGCGAACGCCGGCGCGTGTTCGGGCCGTGGCCCGAACGCGATGAACCGGGGAATGATGGTGYGGACCGCCGGCACGTGCCGGGCGACGAACAGCGCCGCCGCCGGGACCGTGGACCGTTTCCCGGTAATGATCGGGCCGAAGACGGCGCGGTGCAGCAGGCGCTGGACGCCCTGCACGACGACGGTGGGCAGCCGCCGCCTCTGCTCCACTTTCTTCAGCTCCCCGGCAGTCACCCTGCCGCGGAGGAGGGCCGGGGCCAGGATGTCCGCCGCCGCCACGGCATCCTGGATGGCGAGGTTGATGCCCACCCCGCCGGCCGGGGACATGGCGTGGGCGGCATCGCCGATGCAAAGCAGCCCGTTGATGTGCCACGATTGCAGCCGGTCGAGACGGACGTCCAGCCAGTGCAGGTCGTCAAGGGACGCAATGGTGTCTAGCCGGCCGGCGAGGTCCGGACGCAGCCTGGCGATCCGGCGTCGGAAGCCCTCGACACCCTCGGCGCGGATCCGGGCATCCGCGGCCTTCGGCGCGAGGTAGCCCAGCTGGTAGTAATCGTTGCGGGTCAGCGCCACCAGCGCCTCACCCGGCCCGAACGCCGGGACCAGGCCGGCCACCACGCCTTCTTCGGCGGGATAGCGCGGAAGCCGGAACCACCAGGTATCAAACGGCACCGGGAACTGTTTGGTGGCCAGGCCGGCGGCGTCACGCAGCACAGAATGCCGGCCGTCCGTGGCAACCACCAGGTCGGCCCGGAGTTCGTCCTGCGTGCCGTCGGGCCCGCGGAACCGGACGCCGCGGACCCGGCCACCGTCACGGATCAGGCCCGTGGCCGTGTGGCTCATGAGCAGCTTGAACCCGGGTTCCTCTGCGGCCGCCGCGGCAAGGAAGTTCAGGAAATCCCACTGCGGCATCATGGCCACATAGTTGTACGGCGCCCGCAGGGACCCGAAGTCGCCCATCGTTACCGGCCGCCCGCCGGCGACGGGGAACACCACACTGTTCAGCCGGCTCTGCGGCAGCCGCCGGAACTCCTCGCCCAGGCCAAGTTCGTCGATCAGCCTGATGGTTGACGGGTGCACTGTGTCGCCGCGGAAGTCGCGCAGGAAATCCGCGTGCTTCTCCAGGACGGTTACCTGCACGCCGGCCCGGGCCAGGAGCAGGCCCAGCATCATTCCGGCCGGGCCGCCGCCGGCCACCACGCATCCCGTCGTCTCCATGCCCATACGGTACGCCTGCCGCGGTGCCCGCGGGAGGGGTACGGGCCTGCAACAGTTGAGCGTTGTTGACACCGCTGGCTAGGCTGAGGTTCATGCGCGAACTCCAGGCGAAAATCATCGAGGAAATGGGCGTCCAGCCCCGGATCGACCCCGCCGGGGAGGTGCGCAAACGCGTGGCCTTCCTCAAGGAGTACCTCAAGGCGAGCCACACCAAGGGCTTTGTCCTGGGCATCTCCGGCGGCCTCGATTCCTCACTGGCTGGCCGGCTTGCCCAGCTGGCCGTCGAGGAGCTCGATGCCGAGGGCATGGAGGCCAACTTTGTGGCTGTGCGGCTTCCCTACGGCGTGCAGCATGACGAGGATGACGCCCAGGCGGCCCTGGACTTTATCCAGGCCAAAACGGAGTGGACGTTCAACATCTCGGCCGCCGTCGACGGCTTCGAGGACGAATTCGAAAAGACCGTGGGCAACGGGATTTCCGACTTCCACAAGGGCAACACCAAAGCGCGCACCCGCATGATCGCGCAGTACGCCCTGGCCGGGGAACACAACTACCTGGTGATCGGCACCGACCATGGCGCCGAATCCGTCACCGGCTTCTTCACCAAATACGGCGACGGCGGCGCGGATATCCTGCCGCTGTTCGGCCTGAACAAGCGCCAGAACCGGGCCCTCCTGGCCGAACTCGGCGCCCCTGCACGCATCTGGGAAAAAGTCCCGACGGCAGACCTCCTCGACGGCCAGCCCGGCCGGACCGACGAGGACGAACTTGGCCTGAGCTATGACACCATCGACGACTACCTCGAGGGCCGCGAGATCCCGGACGCCGCGGCGGAGCTGATCGAGCAGAAGTACCTGCGGACCCGGCACAAGCGCACCGTCCCGGTCACGATCTTCGACACGTGGTGGAAGCAGTAGGCAGTCCGCAGGCATCCCGCCCGGTCAGTGCCCGGTGCCGTCACTGACCGGTTGCTGCCGTCAGTCACGGACCTCCACGGTGCCCACCATGCCCATAAAGTCGTGCAGGCCGCAGATGTAGTCGAACTCCCCGGCTTTGGTGAAGGTCACGGTGAACTTGCTGTGCGGCGGCAGGATCCCGGAGTTCAGGTCACCGCCRCCGAACCTGGCGGGGTTGCCCCGCGGGACGGCCACGTTCGCGGGTTCCTTGCCGAACGTCACGGTATGCGGGGCGCCCATGCCGTTGTTCACGAACGTCACCTTCTCACCCACCCGGATTTCGATCCGGGGCTGGATGAAGCGCATCACCATGGACGTGCCATTGTCCGTCCCGGCGATCACAGTGTGCTTGCCCGCCTGGTCCCGCGCGGCGTCCCAGGCCTCGCGTCCGTCCCGCAGGATGGCCCGGGCCCGTTTGTCCGCCTGGTGGTCATATGCCGACTGGTCGAACGGATAGTCGGTACCGGCTGCCMGGACATGCACGGTCCCCTTCATGGCCATCCCGTGGACCAGGCAGTAATAGGTGAAATTGCCTTTGCGCGGGAAGCCGAGGCTGTATTCCGTGACCGCCTTGAAACCGCTGTCTGAGACGTTGGACATCACACCCGAGTTGAAATACGAGTGCCCGTCATAGGACTTCCCGCCGCGCTGATAGATATTCTGCGGCAGCGAGGGGTTGAACGGTTGGGTCGAGCGCAGGGACTGGCCCTTCGCAAGGAAGGTCACGGTGTGGATCTCTGCGGAGTTGGCCTCCCAGGTGACCGTGTCGCCGGCGTTGATGTAGATGTTTGAGGGCAGGAAAGCCATGCCCTGAATGGCCTGGCTTGAGGATTCAGACCCGACCTGGACCGTCCACGTCTCGGGGGAATCGTCGTCGCCGGCGACGGCGGCGCCGCTGACTGCCAGCGGCAGCACGAGGGCGGCCGTGAAAGCGATAAGGAGGCGCACCAGCCGCGGCATGCCGCGCAGTTCTGGGCGCAATTTTGCTGGGAGAGCCATGGGACTCATTCCTTGGTAGCTGGGAGCTTGCGGCCGGGGATCCGGCCCTTTGGGCGCTTCGGCGCGGCCTACTGCGGCGCCGGTTCGCTCCGGCGTGGACTGCGTCCGCCGCGCTCTTCTCCTGCTCCCGGTCCCCAGCACCACGGCGGGGAAGTAGTTTTTTGGGTCAGACACGCCACCCGGACAGGGGTAATGGGTGAGGTCTTTGTGTGCAGCTACGGCTGCATTTTCCATCGTGCTCCGCAGCCGCCCGTTTGTCGAGACGGCCGTACACGCCGACGTGTCGAGGCGCCGAGGCCCGGCGTTGACGCGGGTGGTCCGCGCCGCTCAGGAGCCCTGCAATTGCACCGAAATCCGGTGCGCCTCCTCCATCAGCAGCCGGCCCAGATGCGCGCGCCGGTCCGCACGGAACCGCGGTTCAATGCCGGTCAGGGACAGGGCCCATGCCGGACGCCCGCGCTGGTCAAACACGGCAGCACCCATCCCCCAACTGCCCTCCAGCACCAGGCCCGGGTTCACCGAGTAACCCGCCTGCCGCGTTGATTCCAGGTTGGCCCGGACCAGTGCCGGGCTGTGGGCAGCGGCGAACGCCCCGGCGTGGGCGGCCCAGCCGGCCAGCAACTCCTCCTGCTCCTCCGGCGGCAGGAACGCCATGATGGCGGTCCCGGCGGAGGCCACGCCCAGCGGAAAACGCACGCCCTCGTGCAGTACGAAGGAGCGCACCGGAAAACTGCCCTCTTCCCGGAGGAGGCACACGGTCTCGGCGCCGCGGCGGATGGAGAAGAACGCGCTCTCGCCCGTTTCCTCCGCCAGCCGGCGCAGGCTGGGGCGGGCAATGTCCTCGAGCGGGAAGCGGGCCGAGGCCACCGAGCCCATCAGCAGGATTTCCGGGCCAAGGACCCAGTTGCCGCTGTGCTGGTCCTGGTCCAGCAGGCCCTCGGCGGCGAGCGAGGTCAGCAGCCGGTGGGCGGTGGGCCGGGTGAGCCCCGATTCGCGGACCAGCTCTACCAATGGAGCCCCCTCCGGTTTCCGGCCGACGATCCTCAACAGCGCCGCGGCCCGGCTTACCACCTGGGCGCCCTGCACGGGGGCGGAGTTCATTTTGGCCTTCCAGTTCGGCGACACCGGCTAATCATCCATATTGTGGACACTGCCCAGCGTAGCGTCCACACTGTAGAAATGCAGCAAAAATGCACCAATTGCCCGGGTTTCTCGGCGTTGACAGTGCTCCACGCCACACCATAGGCTCCTTCTTCAGACGAACAGTCCACAAAGTGGATTAGGGCAGCGCACCCCGCCGCCCACCCGGAGCTCAATGAGGAGATGACTATGTCAAAGGTGAAATCCAGCCCGGCGGCCGCACTGCAGGACGTGCTGCGGGACGGCATGACACTGGCGGTGGGCGGGTTCGGCCTTAGCGGGATCCCGGCTGACCTGATCGAGGCGGTTCGCGATTCGGGCGTCAAGGACCTCACCGTCGTCTCCAACAACATGGGCGTGGACGGAAAGGGCCTCGGCGTGCTCATTGAGGCCGGCCAGGTCCGGAAGGTGATCGCCTCCTACGTCGGGGAGAACAAGCTCTTCGCCGAGCAATACCTCGCCGGCAAGCTGGAGGTGGAGTTCACGCCGCAGGGAACCCTCGCCGAGCGGCTCCGTGCCGGCGGCGCCGGCATCCCGGCGTTCTACACCAAAACCGGCGTCGGCACCCTTGTCGCCGAAGGCAAACCGCTGGCAGAGTTCGACGGCGAGACGTACGTCCAGGAACGAGCCATCAAGGCCGACGTCGCCCTGGTCCACGCCCACACGGCCGACACCGACGGCAACCTCATCTACCGCTACACCGCACAGAACTTCAACCCGGTGGTGGCCACCGCCGGAACCGTCACCGTCGCTGAAGCCGAGGTGATCGTCGAGCCCGGCCAGCTGGACCCGAACCACATCGTCACCCCCGGCGTGTTCATCCAGCGGCTGGTGCAGGCCAGCGGCCGGGTCAAAGACATCGAACAGCGCACCGTCCGGCCCCGCGCCGAGGCAGCGGCCGTCTAGCCCTGCCAGGCGCCACCAACCACCACTTTTTCAGGAGAATCACCATGGCTTGGAATCGGAACGAAATGGCTGCCATCGCGGCCGAAGAACTCAACGACGGCGACTACGTCAACCTCGGCATCGGCATCCCCACGCTCGTAGCCAACAACCTGCGCGAAGGCGTCCGGGTGGTGCTGCAGAGCGAGAACGGCCTGCTCGGCATGGGCCCGTTCCCTTACGAGGGCGATGAGGATGCCGACCTGATCAACGCCGGCAAGCAGACCGTCACGGTCCTGCCCGGCGGCAGCATCTTCGACTCCGCCACCTCCTTCGGCATGATCCGCGGCGGCCACGTCAAGGTCGCCATCCTGGGCGCCATGCAGGTCTCCGGCGCCGGGGACCTCGCCAACTGGACCATCCCCGGCAAGATGGTCAAGGGCATGGGCGGCGCGATGGACCTCGTCGCCGGCACCCCGCGTGTTGTAGTCCTCACCGAACACAACGCCAAGGACGGCACCGCCAAGATCGTCAAGGAATGCACCCTGCCGCTGACCGGCCTGAGCTGCGTGGACCGCATCATCAGTGACCTGGCCGTCTTCGACCTCGCGAGGCCCAAGGAAGCCGACGGCAGCCGCCGGCTCGTGCTGACCCGGCTCGCCCCCGGCGTCACCGTGGAGGAGATCCGCGAAAAGACCGAGGCGGAGTTCGACGTCGATCCTTCCCTGGAAGACAC
>NZ_JBFTNO010000149.1:0-7865 GCF_056397525.1 Arthrobacter sp. 05L45_2
GACCAGGGCCTCATTCCCACCCGCAATTTCGGGCTGGACCACGCCACCGGGGAGATCCTGGGCCGGATCGACGCGGATTCGGTGTTGGAGCCGGACTGGGTAGAACAAGTCCAGAAGGCCTTCGCGGACAGCGCCGTCCATGCCGCCACCGGACCCGTCGTGTATTACGACATGCCGATGCGCCGTTTCGGTCTCAAAGCCGACGACAAGATGCGGCAACTGATGCTGAAACTGGCCAAGCACCAGTACCACTTCCTCTTCGGATCCAACATGGCCCTGCGCCGCTCCGCGTGGGAGACCATCCGGCTCGAAACCTGCCGGGACGAAAAGGATGAGATGCATGAGGACATCGACCTCTCACTGCACCTCGCCGACCACGAGCTCCGGATCCAGTACTGGCCCCAGATGGTCTCCGGTATGTCCGCCCGCCGGCTGGAGGATTCCCCGCGGGACTACCGCTATTACGTGACCCGGTTCGACCGCACCTACAAGGCGCACAACGTCAAGAAAATGGCGTTGAAGGCCCCTATGGTCGTCTTCTTCTCCGTCTACTTCCCGGCCAAGCTGCTGCGCGCCATCCACACGGTGAACACTGCCCAGCCCGCCCGCCGCGGCGGCCAGTAGCCCCCGCGGCGCGGAYCGGCGTCGTCGTTAGTCCGTTCCCAGCTCCGCAAGCCGTGCTGCGTCACGCCGAACCGCGCGGGAGCGTCGCTGGCCGGCGACGACGACGGCGAGCCCCACAAGGATCATCGCCAGCCCCGCATACGTTCCGCCGGGGAGCTTCTCGCCCAGGAACGCTGCGGCGAGCAGGGCGGCGCCGGGGATCTCCAGCAGGATGATCATGGAGACCAGCAGCGGGCTCATGGTGGCCAGGAGATGGTTGAAGGCGGTGTGTCCCACCAGCTGCGCGCATACGGTGATCGCCAGGATGCCCAGCCACCCCGTCGCGTCAAAGCCAGCAAGGGGCTGGCCGGTGGAAAGGGCCAGCACGGCCACTAAGGCGGCACACATGCCGTAGCAGAGCGTCGTGTAGACGCCGGTTCCCATGCTCTGCCGGGCCTTGCCGCCGGCCAGGGTATAAATGCCGGCCAGGACCCCTCCGGCGACGGCCAGAAGATCCCCAAGCGCGGCCTGCGGCGAGCTGCCCATGTCGAAGCCGGTGATTGCGACGACGCCGCCGAACGCCAGCCCCAGGCCTGCGAGGACCTGCCAGGGGTGCCTGATCCCGCGGAAGAGCTGGAAGACGGCGATCCAGCCCGACTGAAGGCACACCAGGGCCGTTGCGGCTGCCACCGAGGTCAGCTGCAGGGACGTGATGAAGCAGGCAAAGTGCAGTGCGAGGGCCACAGCTGCGGCCAGCGACCAGCGGAATTCGCTGCCGCTGACCCGACCGAACTGGCGGGGCTGCCGGACCAGGACGGGTCCGGCCATGACCACGGCACCGATAGCGTTCCGCCAGAAGGCGATGGCGAGGGCACTGACGGTCGTGGCGCCGAGGGTCGCTGCGATCAACGGGCCGGACGAGGCGACGCCGAGGACGCCGAGCGCGGCGAGGAAGAAGTTCACGTACCCACAATAGAGGCCCCGGCGGGACGTTCCGGCTCCGGACGGGGTGGTTACGGGGATGCCCGGGGCGGGAGCAGGAAGGGGCCCGGCCGCGGTGGTTAAAGCAAAGGGTCCCGGTCAGCGTTTCCGCTGGCCGGGACCCTTTCTTATGGTGGAGGCACGGGGACTCGAACCCCGAACCCCCTGCTTGCAAAGCAGGTGCGCTACCAATTGCGCCATGCCCCCATAAGAAGCAACCCGTCAATCATACCCCGGCGCCGTCACGCTGTTTCCAGCGTTCCTGCCCCGGGTCCCAGGCTAATCAACCGTATCGGTCGATTTGCTCCAGACTGCCTTTCGGGCTTCGGATTCCTGCACTTTCCTGTAGACCAGGACGCCTGCGATCGTGGCTGCAACAACCAGCAACTTCTTCACATGCACCCCGTTCCGGGCCACTTTTACGTGGACCCTTACAGGAACCAGTACAGGTTCCGTGGGCGTACCAGGACTTGAACCTGGGACCTCTTCGTTATCAGCGAAGCGCTCTAACCGCCTGAGCTATACGCCCCGATRCCTCATCGGGCCGAGATATGACTTTACAGCACATCCCGGCCCGATCTCAAATCGAGGCATTTCCCCGGGGTTTGGCCGGGAAAAGTACGGGTTTTAGTCGTCCGTGAGGGTGACGCCGATGCCGCCCACCAGGGTGGCAGCGATGTTGTACAGGACCGCCGAGAGCATCGACAGGGCTGTCAGCAGCACCACGTTGATCACGGCAATAATCACCGCGAAGGAGGCGACCTGGCCCAGCGACGCGACCTTCTTCAGCTCGAAGCCGCCGCTCTCGGTGCCGGCAAGGGTGCCGAGCAGGCCGTCCACCTGGTCGAAGATGCCCGTGAGGTCCAGGACGGTCCACAGCACGATGGCCGCCACCACGGTCACGATACCCAGCGCCACCGAGAGCAGGAAGGCCATCTTCAGGACGGACCAGGGGTCCACCTTGCTGACCAGGAGGCGTGCGCGGCGGACCTTGGCCTTCGGTGCCGGCTTGACCAGGCTCGGGGCGCCGGGGGCGCCCTGCGCTGGACGCTGGCCCTGGGCGGGCGGGCGCTGGCCCGCAGATACCGGACGCTGGCCCGGAGCGGCCGGGCGTGCACCGGAGCCGGCGACGTTCGGCCGCTGCTGCGGACGCGACGGCGCGTTCACCCGCGGGGCGGCAGAGGGCTGCCGTGTTCCGGCGGGGCCACTGCTGGACTTGGGATATGAGTCGGAATTACTCACGCGTTACCTCCGGTGTTGTCTTCGTCCAGTTCGGCATGGCCTGATGACTCATCTGACTCCGGGGCCGGTACTGATTCTGTCGCTACGGACCCCTCGTGTGATCCGTTATCTGCAGCCAACGTTACGTCATCCTGCCCCGCAGCCGGACTTTCGTCCGCGGTTTCGGCATCGGTTTCGTCCGTCTCGAGGCCGCGTTCGCTGTTCCGGGCCACTGCGATGATGCGGTCATTCTTGTCCGGCTTGGCAAAAATCACGCCCATGGTGTCGCGGCCCTTGGCAGGCACCCCGGTCACCGAGGAACGCACCACCTTGCCGCCTTCCATGACCACCAGGACTTCATCTTCTTCCTGGACAATCAGGGCACCAACGAGGTGTCCGCGCTCTTCCTGGTACTTCCCGACCTTGATGCCGAGGCCGCCACGGCCCTGGAGGCGGTATTCCTCCACGGCGGTCCGCTTGGCGAACCCGCCTTCGGTGACGATGAAGACGAAGGAACCGTCCTGCACGACGTCGGCCGCCAGCAGTTCATCGTCCTCGCGGAACTTCATGCCGGTAACACCGGAAGTGGCCCGACCCATCGGGCGCAGCGCATCGTCCGTGGCGGTGAAGCGGATGGACTGTCCCTTGCGGGAAACCAGCATAAGATCGTCGGTTTCGGAGACCAGCTGGGCGGAGACCAGCTCGTCCTCATCGCGCAGGTTGATGGCAATGACGCCGGCGGACCGGTTGGTGTCGTAGTCCTCCAGCCGGGTCTTCTTGACCAGGCCGCGTTTGGTGGCGAGGACCAGGTACGGCGCGTGCTGGTAGTCGCGCAGGTCCAGCACCTGGGCAATGTGCTCGTCGGGCTGGAAGGCGAGCAGGTTTGCCACGTGCTGGCCCTTGGCGTCCCGCGCTGCTTCCACAAGCTCGTACGCCTTGGCGCGGTAGACCCGGCCAAGGTTGGTGAAGAACAGGAGCCAGTGGTGGGTGGTGGTCACAAAGAAGTGCTCCACGACGTCGTCGCCGCGCAACTGCGCACCCTTGATGCCCTTGCCGCCGCGCTGCTGTGAGCGGTAGTTGTCGCTGCGGGTCCGCTTGACGTAGCCGCCGCGGGTGATGGTGACAACCATTTCCTCTTCGGGGATCAGGTCCTCAATGGACATGTCGCCGTCGAAGCCCATCAGCACCTTGGTGCGGCGGTCATCGCCGTGCTTGGCGACGATCTCRCCGAGCTCGGTGCTGATGATCTCGCGCTGGCGTGCCTCGGAGGCCAGGATGGCGTTGTACTCGGTGATCAGGGCTTCGAGCTCGGCATGCTTGTCCTGGATCTTCTGGCGTTCCAGAGCGGCGAGCCGGCRCAGCTGCATGTCCAGGATCGCGATGGCCTGAACCTCGTCGATCTCGAGGAGCTCCATGAGCCCGTCGCGGGCAGCCTGGGTGGTGTTGGAGGCGCGGATCAGGGCGATGACCTCATCGAGCGCGTCCAGCGCCTTGAGGAGTGCCCGCAGGATGTGCGCTTCCTCCTCGGCCTTCCGCAGCCGGTACCGGGTACGGCGGGCAATAACGTCCATCTGGTGCGTGACCCAGTGCCGGATGAACGCGTCGAGGCTCAGCGTGCGTGGCACGCCGTCGACGATCGCCAGCATGTTGGCGGCGAAGTTGTCCTGCAGCTGGGTGTGCTTGTAGAGGTTGTTCAGCACCACCTTGGCCACGGCGTCGCGCTTGAGCACGATCACCAGGCGCTGGCCGGTGCGGCCCGAGGTCTCGTCGCGGAGGTCGGCGATGCCCGAGATCTTGCCGTCCTTGACCAGTTCGGCGATCTTGATGGCCAGGTTGTCCGGGTTGGCCTGGTAGGGCAGCTCGGTGACCACCAGGCACGTGCGGCCCTGGAGTTCCTCAACGTTGACCACAGCGCGCATCGTGATGGAGCCACGGCCGGTCCGGTAGGCATCCTCGATGCCCTTGTGGCCCAGGATGGTGGCGCCGGTCGGGAAGTCGGGTCCCTTGATGCGCTGGATGAGTTCCTCGAGGAGTTCCTCGCGGGTGGCGGTCGGGTTGGCCAGGTACCACTGCACACCGTCCGCAACCTCGCGGAGGTTGTGCGGCGGGATGTTGGTGGCCATGCCGACGGCGATGCCGGAAGAACCATTCACCAGGAGGTTCGGGAACCGCGCCGGCAGGATGGTGGGTTCCTGGTTCTTGCCGTCGTAGTTGTCCTGGAAATCGACGGTTTCCTCGTCGATGTCCCGGACCATTTCCATGGCCAGCGGGGCCATTTTCGTTTCGGTGTACCGCGGGGCGGCGGCGCCGTCGTTGCCGGGCGAGCCGAAGTTGCCCTGGCCGAGCGCCAGCGGGTAGCGCATGGTCCAGTCCTGGATCAGGCGGACCAGGGCGTCGTAGATCGCGGTGTCGCCGTGGGGGTGGTACTGGCCCATGACCTCGCCGACGACGCGTGCGCACTTGTTGAAGGAGCGCTCGGGACGGTAGCCGCCGTCGAACATCGCGTAGAGCACGCGGCGGTGGACGGGCTTGAGTCCGTCGCGGACGTCCGGCAGGGCACGTCCGACGATGACTGCCATGGCGTAGTCCAGGTAGGAMCGCTGCATTTCGGTCTGCAGGTCCACCTGCTCGACGCGGTCGGTCAGCACATCGGTGTCAAGAACGTTGCCTTCGAGTACGGGCTCCGCGCCTGATTCGGCGGGGACCTCGGGGGTTTCGTCACTCATAGTCTATATTTTCCGTTTCAGGTATATATCGGTTCTGGAATATGCACGGCCGTAGCCGCTAAATATCGAGGAACCGAACGTCCTTGGCGTTCTGCTGAATGAAGTTTCGGCGGGATTCAACGTCTTCGCCCATCAGGACGGAGAAGGTCTGGTCCGCCGCGAGGGCGTCGTCCATGGTGACCTGCAGGAGGGTCCGGTGGTCCGGGTCCATGGTGGTGTCCCAGAGTTCCGTGTAGTCCATCTCGCCGAGGCCCTTGTAGCGCTGGATGCCGTTGTCCTTGGGGATACGGCGGCCGGCGGCCTGGCCGGAGACGAGTTTCGCGTCGCGTTCCCGGTCGCTGTAGACGTAGTCGTGCGGTGCGTTCGACCACTTGATCCGGTACAGGGGCGGCTGCGCAAGGTACACGTAACCGTTTTCAATCAGCGGGCGCATGTAGCGGAACAGGAGCGTCATAAGCAGGGTGGTGATGTGCTGGCCGTCGACGTCGGCGTCGGCCATCAAGACGATCTTGTGGTAGCGCAGCTTGGCGAGGTCGAAGTCCTCGCCGATGCCGGTGCCGAAGGCCGTGATCATGGACTGGACCTCGGCGTTGCCCAGGGCTTTGTCCAGCCGGGCCCGCTCGACATTCAGGATCTTGCCGCGCAGCGGGAGGATCGCCTGGGTTTCGGGATTGCGGCCGCGCTTCGCGGAACCACCGGCCGAGTCACCCTCCACGAGGTAGACCTCGCACTTCTGCGGGTCCTTGGAGGAGCAGTCGGAAAGCTTTCCGGGCATACCGAACGATTCCAGCGGGCTCTTGCGGCGGGCGTTGTCCCGGGCTTTGCGGGCGGCCATGCGGGCCTGGGCTGCGGAAATGGCCTTCCGGATCACGTCGCGGGCAGGCCCCGGGTTGCGTTCCAGCCAGTCGCCCAGCCCGTCGGTGACTACGCGCTGGACGAAGCCCTTGACCTCGGAGTTACCAAGCTTSGTCTTGGTCTGGCCCTCGAACTGCGGTTCGGACAGCTTGACCGAGATGACGGCCGTCAGGCCCTCGCGGATGTCGTCACCGGTGAGGTTGTCATCCTTTTCCTTGATGATGCTCTTCTCCCGCGCGTAGCGGTTGATGAGCGAGGTCATCGCGGCCCGGAAGCCCTCTTCGTGGGTGCCGCCCTCGTGGGTGTTGATGGTGTTGGCGTAGGTGTGGACGCTTTCGGAGTACGCGTTGGTCCACTGCATCGCCATTTCCAGCGCAATGTGCCGTTCCGTGTCCTCGGTTTCGAAGGCAATGACGTCCTCGTGGACAACGTCCACCTTCTTGCCGGAGTTCAGGTGCTTGACGTAGTCCAGCAGGCCGTCGTCGTACTGGTAGACCACGGTGTGGAATTCAGCGGGGACTTCGCCTTCGGTCTCGACGACGTCGAGATCCAGGTCATCGTCTTCGGCGGGCTCTGAAGCCGCCTGGCGTTCGTCGGTCAGCGTAATGCGCAGGCCCTTGTTCAGGAACGCCATCTGCTGGAAGCGCGCGCGCAGCGTCTCGAAGTCGAAGTCGGTGGTCTCGAAGATGCTGGCGTCCGGGTAGAACGTCTGGGTGGTGCCGGTTTCGGAAGTCTCTTCACCTTGGACCAGGCTGCCCTGGGGCTTGCCGCCGTCGGCGAAGGACATCCGCCAGACGTGGCCTTGCCGGCGGACCTCGGTTTCCACGCGGCTGGAGAGGGCGTTGACAACGGAGATGCCGACGCCGTGCAGGCCGCCGGAGACCGCGTACCCGCCGCCGCCGAACTTTCCACCCGCGTGCAGGATGGTCATGACCACTTCCACCGTCGGTTTGTGCTCGGTGGGGTGCATGTCCACGGGGATGCCGCGGCCGTTGTCCACGACCTTGACGCCGCCGTCGGCCTGCAGAACGATCTCGATGTGCGTGCAGTAGCCGGCCAGCGCCTCATCGACGGAGTTATCCACCACTTCGTAGACCAGGTGGTGCAGGCCGCGGGGACCCGTGGAGCCGATGTACATACCCGGGCGTTTGCGGACGGCTTCGAGGCCCTCGAGCACCGTGATGTCGCTGGCACCATATTCGCGGGGTTTCACTGCCTCCCCGGCTGTTTCCACCGCCGCACCTTCGGCTGGATCCGCTGCCGGGAAATCATTACTGTCGTTAGCCACAGGCGCTTTCGACTCCTCTATGTTCGTTGAAGGCCGGCCGTCCCGTTCCCGAAGGAACGTGGCCGCCAACAGGCACGTCGCTGCACCCCGGCTGCTGTCCCCGGCCGAGTCCGTCCGCACACAGAAAATGCGTCGGAAACGAACTCAGTCGACGTTTCACCGGCGCCCAGTTATCTACCATGATTCTACCG
>NZ_JBFTNO010000150.1:0-7778 GCF_056397525.1 Arthrobacter sp. 05L45_2
GGTGTACTGCGCAGCCAAGGCATCATGGCGGGCATCGGGAACGCGTATAGCGATGAGATCCTGCACGCGGCCAAAATCTCGCCATTTGCGATCGCGGGCTCCCTGGAACCGGAGGTGGTGCGGCGCCTTTATGACGCCATCCACGATGTCCTCGGCGCGGCACTGGCGGAGGCAAAGGGGAAACCGCCGGGTGAGCTGAAGGATGCGAAGCGGAGCCACATGCGGGTGCACGGGCGGGCCGGGCAGGACTGCCCGGTCTGCGGGGACACCGTCCGGGAAGTGTCGTTTGCGGACACAGCGCTGCAATATTGCCCCACCTGCCAGACCAAGGGGAAGATCCTGGCRGACCGCCGGACGTCGAGGTTCCTGAAGTAGGAACTGCCCGCGCGGGCGGCGGTTCGGCGTCGGGGTCCGTTGCGCGAAACAGAAAACCCCGCCACTCCGTTGCCGGAATGGCGGGGTACTTTCTTGTTGGTCGGGCTGACAGGATTTGAACCTGCGACCCCTTGACCCCCAGTCAAGTGCGCTACCAAGCTGCGCTACAGCCCGCTGGTTCCGCCGTTCTCCGCTCACCATGATTTCCCTTGTTTGACCAAAAGAATTCATCCGAGCAGTCCGGCCGAACCACCTCCAAAAGCTTACACGATTCCGGAGGGTGCCCGTGACACTTTGACCATGTCACGGGAACTTTTCCCTCGGCGGGTGCCGGAACTAACGCTTCTTGCCGCGCTTTTCCCGGACCCGCATGTTGACCTCGATGGGCRTGCCCTCGAAGCCGAACGTTTCCCGGAGCCGGCGGGTGATGAAGCGGCGGTACCCGGGATCGAGGAAGCCGGTGGTGAACAGCACGAACTTCGGCGGGCGGCTCGAGGCCTGGGTGCCGAAGAGGATGCGGGGCTGCTTGCCGCCGCGGACCGGGTGCGGGTGTGCCGCGACCAGTTCGCCGAGGAACGCGTTCAGGCGGCCGGTGGGGATGCGCTTGTCCCAGCTCTCCAGGGCGGTATCCAGGGCAGGAACCAGGCGGTCCTTGTGCCAGCCGGTCTTGGCGGAGATGTTGACGCGGGGAGCCCAGGCCACGTGGGCCAGGTCCTGTTCGATTTCGCGTTCCAGGTAGGTGCGGCGTTCGTCGTCGAGCAGGTCCCACTTGTTGAACGCGAGGACCAGCGCGCGGCCGGATTCGATCGCCAGCTGCAGGATGCGGACGTCCTGTTCGCTGAGGACCTCGTCCACGGCGAGGAGCACAACGGCCACCTCGGCCTTTTCAAGTGCGCTCTGCGTGCGCAGGGAGGCGTAGAAGTCCGCGCCCTGGGCCATGTGCTGGCGGCGGCGGATGCCTGCCGTGTCCACAAAACGCCAGGTGCGTCCGCCGAGTTCGATGAACTCATCGACCGGGTCGCGGGTGGTCCCGGCCGTGTTGTCGACGACGACGCGTTCGGAACCAGCGAGCTTGTTCAGCAGTGAGGACTTTCCGACGTTCGGGCGGCCGATCAGGGCGATCCGGCGGGGGCCGCCGGTGCGCTCCAGGCCCTCAATCGTGGAGAACTCAGGCAGGGTGTCCATCACGTGGTCCAGCAGGTCGGCAACGCCGCGGCCGTGCAGGGCGGACACCGGGTACGGCTCGCCGAAGCCAAGGCCCCACAGGGCGGCCGAGTCGGCCTCCTGGACGAAGTCGTCCACCTTGTTGGCCACCATGATGACCGGCTTCTTGGACTTGCGCAGCATCTTCATAACGCCCTCGTCCGTGGCGGTCGCGCCAACGGCGGAGTCCACCACGAACAGCACGGCATCGGCGAGTTCCACGGCCATCTCGGCCTGCTCGGCGACGCGGGCGTGGATGCCGCGGGCGTCGTGCTCCCAGCCGCCGGTGTCCACAACGGTGAAGTTCCGGCCGTTCCAGTGTGCCGAATACATCACCCGGTCGCGGGTGACGCCGGGAGTGTCCTCGACGACGGCTTCGCGCCGGCCGAGAATGCGGTTGACCAGGGTGGACTTGCCAACGTTCGGGCGGCCGATGATGGCCAGGACCGGGTCGAGCCTGACCGGACCGTCAAAGTCCTCGTCCTCGTAGCGGCCGCTGAGGAGGGCCGCGTCGTCCTCGTCGAGGTCGTAGTCGTCCAGGCCGGCCCGGAGGGAGGCCGCGCGGAGCTCGGCTTCCTCGTCGTCCAGTGCGGCGAGGTTCTCAGCCACCTGGTCCGTGCCGGTGGGCGTGTATTCGTCTTCGCCGGCGCCAAAATGGCCGGGGGTTTGAGTCGTATCGCTCATTGCACTTTCCTTAGGTGGTGATCTGCCGGCGTCCCGGCTACTGCTGTCTGAAGTTCTTGCGGGGAATCCGCGTCGGGCAGGCGCTGCCCGCTGCACCGGACCGTGTCCTGGACGTGCCGCGCCAGGGCGGCCCGAATCTCGGTTCCCACCCTGTCCATTGAAGCACGCCCGGTCTCTCCGGGCCTGCGGCTGACGGTGAGGGCCGGGCCGAAGCTGACGTGCAGCCGGCGGCCGGGACGGGGAACGGTGTTGAGGTGCTCGCCGCTGATCCGGGTTCCCAGGATCGCGACCGGGATGACGGTGGCTCCGGAGTTCAGGGCGAGCCACGCCACCCCGTTGTTGATGCTGGCTGCCTCGCCGCTCCCCCGGGTGCCTTCGGGAAGTATCCCAACGCACCGTCCGGCGTCGAGCACTGCCTTGGCCCGCTGCAGGGCCGCCCGGTCACCGGACCGGTCCACGGCCAGCTGGCCGGAGACCGTAAGGACCCGGCCGAGGAAGCCCTTGAACATCTCCCTCTTGACGAAGATGTGCATTGGTCGCGGCGCTGCCCCGAACATCACGGGCCCGTCAAGGAAGCTGATGTGGTTGCCTGCGAAGATCACCGGCCCGGCCGCCGGGACGTTGGCGCGGCCCTTGATGGCGGTCCGGTACACCACGTGGTCCAGGATCCAGCCGATCGGCCGGCTCCAGGCCATGGTTCCGTGCAGGAACCACCGCCCCGGCAGCCGTCCCGCGCCGGAGGCCTCAGTCACGGGCCAGGACCGTGTGGTTGATGACCCGGTGCACAATCCCGAGGGCCGCGTCCACGGTCTGGGCGAAGTCGAGGTCCGAGGAGTCCAGGGTCACCACGCCGTCGGCGGCCTGGGTGAAGTTCACCACGGTGGAGTCCTTGGCGTCCCGGGCGGTGACCTGCGCGGCGAGCTGCTCGGCGTTCTGGCTTCCGCCGAGCTGGATGCCGCGGCGGCGCAGCCGGGCCTCCTCGCTGGCGGTGAGCAGCATCCGGACCTCTGCGTTGGGCGCGACGACGGTGGTGATGTCCCTGCCCTCCACCACCATGCGGCGGTGGTGCTTTTCGATCAGCTCGCGCTGCCGGCGGATCAGTTCGGTCCGGGCGCCGAGGGTGGTGGCGATGGCACTGACCGCCGAGGAGATGGCCGGTTCGCGGATGGCCTCGGTGATGTCGACGCCGGCGACGCGGACGTACTCTTCCTGCGGGCTGGTGCTGATCTCGAGCTGGAAGCCTTCAGCCGCAGCTTCGATGGCTTCACTGTCCGCGAGGTCCATGCCGCTGTCCAGGCAGAACCAGGTCAGCGCCCGGTACATGGCTCCGGTGTCGAGGTACGCGAGCCGGAGCCGGCGGGCCACCTCCTTGCTGACGCTGGACTTGCCGGAGCCGGAGGGGCCGTCAATGGCCACCACCAGGCTCTTGCCGGGGCGGACGACGTCCACCGTTTCAATGAGTTCCTGGGTCATTACTGGAGTACCCGCCATCCACGGTCGTTGAGGGCTTCAATGAGCAGTTCGTGTTTGTTCGGCAGCACGGAGAGTTCCACCATGCCGACATTCTGTCCTGAGGAGTGATCCAGCCGGAGGTCCTCGAGGTTGACGCCGATTTCGCCGATCTCGGTCAGGAGCCGGGCGATCTGGCCGGGCGTGTCGTCCACCAGGACTGTCAGCCAGGAGTAGGCCTGCGGCGGTCCGCCGTGCTTGCCCGGGATCCGGGCCTGGCCGGCGTTGCCTTCGCTGATGAGCTGGGCGAGGTCCAGCCGCGCACCGGGCGCTGAGGGGTCCTCGAGGGTGCCGATCAGCCGGTTCAGGTCCTCGCGGACACCGTGCAGGATCTCCACGACCTTGCCGGCGTTGGCGCCGAGGATCTGCACCCACAGCGTGGGATCGCTCGCCGCGATCCTGGTGACGTCACGCAGTCCGTTGCCGGCCAGCGACAACGCATGCAGCGGCGTTCCCTGCAGCCTGCTGGCGACCAGGGAAGACATCACCTGCGGCAGGTGCGAGACCAGGGCCACGGCTTCGTCATGTTCGTCGGCGCCAAATTCGGCGACGACGGCGCCCAGGTCACTCGCCAGGGCGCGGGCGGCCTGGAGGGCTTCGGGCCGGGTTTCGTCGGTGGGGCACAGCACCCACGGCATCGAGGTGAACAGTTCACCGCGGGCCGCGACCGGGCCGGACTTCTCCCGTCCCGCCATCGGGTGGGTACCCACGTACCGGCCGAGGTCGGCGCCGCGTTCGCGCAGTTCCGACTGGATGCCGGCTTTGACGCTGGCAATGTCCACCACAACGGCGTCGGGGTAGTCCGTGAGGGCACGGGCGACGACGTCGGCGGTCACGTCCGGCGGCGCTGCGACCACCACGAGTTCCGGGGATTCGCCGCCAAGGCGCGCCAACGGCAGGCCGGCGCCGATGTCGACGGCGACGGCCTGGTTGGTGGGCGACGGGTCGGAGAGGAACACAGCGACGCCGCGGCCCCGCAGTCCCAGTCCGATGCTGGTCCCCAGCAGTCCCGTGCCCACGACGACGACCGGCCCGTTCAGGTGGCCGCGGCCGTGGGTGCGAAATGCGGACATGCCTTAGAGCCCCACGGATGCCAGCAGGTGGCCGACTTCCTGCTTGCCGAGGTTGCGGATGCTGCCCTGGCGCTGGTCGCCGAGGCCGATGGGACCGACCTTGACGCGGACCAGGCGCAGCACAGGGAAACCGACGGCGTCAAAGAGGCGCCGCACGATCCGGTTCTTGCCSGAGTGCAGCACRACCTCGATCAGCACGTGGCCCGGRGTGGAGTCSACGAGCTTGAAGGAGTCCACCGAGGCGATGCCGTCCTCGAGTTCGACGCCGGCCTTGAGCTGGGCGCCGACGCCCTGCGGGAACGGCCCGCGGACCTGCACGAGGTAGGTCTTGGGCACTTCGTAGGAGGGGTGCGTGAGCCGGTTGGCGAGTTCGCCGTCGTTGGTCAGCAGCAGCAGCCCTTCGGTGGCGACGTCCAGCCGGCCGACGTGGAAGAGCCGTTCGCCGTGGTGGTTGCGCACGAAGTCGCTGATGCACGGGCGGCCGTCCGGGTCCTCCATGGTGGAGACAACACCCTTGGGCTTGTTGAAGACCATGTAGACCATGTTTTCGTCCAGCTGGATGCGCAGGCCGTCCACGTGGATCACGGAGGTCTTGGGGTCCACGCGCATGCCGAGCTCGGTGACGACCTGGCCGTCGACCTCGACACGGCCTTCAGCGATCATCTCCTCGCAGACACGCCGCGAGGCGACGCCGGCGGAGGCCATGACTTTCTGGAGCCGGACGCCGTCGGCGTCGTGCAGCTCGGACTGCGGCACGGGACCGCGCGGGCCACGCTTGCGGGTGGGCTTACGGACGGGACCGAGGTTCTGGCCGAAGCGTTCGCCGCCGAAGGCGCTGGAACCGGTAGCTTTGGCCGCGCCGGCGCCGATGCGCGGCTTGGGCTTGAGCGCGCCCGGAGTCCCGGGGGCTTTCCCCGCGCCGGGCTTGCGGTCTGCTGCCTTGCGGGCAGGGGCCTTGCGGGCTGCGGGCTTGGCACCGCTCCGGCCGGCGTCCGGGGCAGCGCCGCCGGGGTTCAGGTCCGGATCGACGAAAGCCTCTTCGCGCGGCTTGGGCCGCTTGAACGGCCGGTCCCCGCCGCCCTTGGGGAAGTCGCGCTGGCCGCGGCCGGCGCCGCCCGCACCCTGGGTGCGAGCTGATTGCTGTCCGGCGCCGGTGCGTCCGGAACCGTTACGTGGTGAACTCTGGCGTCCCGCCTGTGTCATGACCCGTCCTTCGTTTGGTGGCCCGCGGCGGCTGCCTCACGGCAGTCCCCCACCGGCCGGGCAAATGGTTCTGCCCTGGTGGATTTTCAGTGCGCAGGCAGTGGAGCTGCCTACATTCTTCCTGCATCGTAAAACTCTGCTATGCCTTCGAGCCCAGGAAGATGGGGTGAAAGCTGCGGCAACTCAGCCACCGAGCCGATTCCCATGCGTTCGAGGAAATACGACGTCGTGCGGTACAGGATGGCCCCRGACTCCGGATCGTTTCCCGAATCCTCAATCAGGCCGCGCTGTGTCAGCGTCCGCACCACGGAGTCAACGTTGACCCCTCTAATTGCGGACACCCTGGCCCTGGAGACGGGCTGGCGGTAGGCGATGACGGCGAGCGTTTCGAGTGCCGCCTGCGTCAGCCTGGCTGTTTGGCCCTCCAGCACGAATCCTCCGACGATGTCGGCGAACTCGGCGCGGGAGTAGATCCGCCAGCCTCCGGCGATGTTCCGCAATTCAAAACCCCGGGGGGCGGTAGGTTCCGCATCCGGGGCATTACCAGTATAGCCGTTATACTCCCGCTGCAATTCCTGCAGCAGGGAGTCGACGACGTCGACGGTCAGGTTCAGGCCCGCGGCCAGTTCCGGGGCGGTGGCCGGCTGGTCGATCACCATCAGCACCGCCTCGAGCGCGGCGCGGGCGCCGCCGGGCAGTTCCGTGAGGTCTGGACCCTCTGCTCCGGTGGTGTCGGCGGCGGCGCTGCCAGGTGTTGCGGTCACGGTTGCTCCTCGTATTCTTCGCTCAGCTTCTCGCTGGTCCAGTCCGGATCGTCGGCAGTCCAGTGCACGGACAGTTCACCCAGGGGAAGCAGCTGGTCGAAGGCCACGGCCTTGTCCCGGAACATCTCAAGCAGGGCGAGGAACCTGGCCACCACCACGAGGGTGGATTCGGCGTCGGCAATCAGTGCCCGGAACGTCAGGGCCGACCCCAGCCGCAGCCTGAGGCCGATGATTTCGGCCTGTTCCTTGACGCTCACCGGCGTTCCGTGCAGGTGCGCCAGGCCCACCTCGGTGGGGGCGGCTTCCTTGGGCGTGAGGGCGGCCTCGGCCAGGGCGGCGAACTGCTGCGGGGTGTGTTTCCAGACCAGGTCCGGCAGCATGGCGGCGAAGTGTTCTTCCAGGGCTACCTGCCGGGGATAGCGGCGCCCCTCCAGCTCCAGGGTGGTGCCCATGAGGCCGGCGACCTGTTTGAAGGCCCGGTACTGGAGCAGGCGGGCGAAGAGGAGGTCGCGGGCTTCGAGCAGGGCGATGTCCTCGTCGTCCTCGACTTCACCGGCGGGGAGCAGCCGGGCGGCCTTGAGGTCCAGGAGGGTGGCGGCGATGACCAGGAATTCGCTGGCTTCATCCAGCGCCCAGTCCTCCCCGAGCTGCCGCAGGCCCTTGGTGTACTTGATGAACTCATCGGTGACCGTTGACAGCGCCACCTCGGTGATGTCCAGCTGGTGCTTGGAGATTAGTCCCAGCAGGAGGTCGAAAGGCCCGGTGAAATTGGCCAACCGGACCTCGAATCCGGTCTTTTTCCCGGGCGGAGCCAGCTCCGCCGTCGGGGTCACTGTCGCCGCCACGGCCCTGCTTAGGGCGCGCCGCCGCGCGAAATCAGCTCTTTGGCCAGGCGGCGGTAGGCGTCGGCGCCGGCGTGGTTGCCGGCGTAGCTGGTGATCGGTTCGGCCGCGACGGTGGCGTCAGC
>NZ_JBFTNO010000151.1:0-7769 GCF_056397525.1 Arthrobacter sp. 05L45_2
CACCAGTCCCCGCCGGCCCAAACTCCAGGAACGCCGCCTGGAGGTCGAACACATCAACGTCGTTGACCGGCGCGTTATGCGTAAGGCCCTCGGCGGGACCATCGTCGGGAACACGATGGAATGGTACGACGTCGGCGTCTTCGGCTACCTGATCACCACCATGGGCCCGGTTTTCCTGCCCGAGGCGGACAAGACCGTGCAGAACCTGTTCCTGCTCGGCACCTTCGGAGCAACGTTCATCGCCCGGCCGCTGGGCGGGGTCTTCTTCGGCTGGCTCGGCGACAAGATCGGCCGTCAGCGTGTCCTGGCCATGACGCTCATCATCATGGCAGCCTCGACGTTCGTGGTGGGGCTGCTGCCCGGCTACTCGGTGCTCGGAATCTGGGCGGCAGTGCTGCTGGTCACCACCAAACTCATCCAGGGCTTCTCGACCGGCGGGGAGTACGCGGGTGCGACCACCTTCGTCAGCGAACATGCCCCGGACGCCCGCCGCGGCTTCTTCGCCAGCTTCCTGGACCTAGGCAGCTACATGGGCTTCGCCATCGGCGCGGCGCTGGTGACCCTGCTGCAGGTCACCCTCGGCGGGGACGTTATGGTGGCGTGGGGGTGGCGGATTCCATTCCTGATTGCCGGTCCGCTGGGCCTGATTGCCATCTACTTCCGGATGAAGATCGAGGAATCCCCGGCGTTCCAGGCCAGCCTCGACGCGCAGGAGGCAGGGGGTCCCGCCGGGGAGGCCGCGGACACCAAGGGACCCGTCGCCATCTTCACCTCACACTGGCGCGGCATCCTGCTAGCCATGATCCTGGTGGCCGCCGCGAACACGGTCGGCTACGCCCTGACGTCCTACATGCCGACCTACCTGACCTCCAACAAGGGCTATGACGAGCTTCATGGCACCTTGCTGACCATCCCCATCCTGGTGCTGATGTCCGCCGCGATTCCGCTCACAGGCAAGCTCTCGGACCGGATCGGACGCCGGCCGGTGTTGTGGATCGGCTCGCTCGGCACCGTGGTGCTGGCCGCGCCGGCCTTCCTCCTGATCGGCGTCGGGGCCATCTGGTCAACACTGCTGGGGCTCGCGCTCATCGCGTTCCCGCTGACGTTCTACGTGGCCAACCTGGCCTCGACCCTGCCCGCCCTCTTCCCGACTGCCAGCCGTTACGGGGCCATGGGCATCGCGTACAACTTCGCCGTGGCCATCTTCGGCGGCACGGCGCCGTTCATCATCGCGTCCCTGATTGCGGCGTCGGGCAACGAAATGATGCCCGCGTACTACTTGATGGCCACCTCGGCCGTTGGGGCAGTGGCGGTGTACTTCATCAAGGAGACGGCCGGCAAACCGCTGATGGGCTCCATGCCGAGCGTCGACACGATTGAGGAGGCGCACGAACTGGTGGCCGGCCAGGAGTCGAACGAGAACCTGGACCTCAACGAGATGCCGTTCGACCACACCTACGAACCGCCGGAGGGTGAGGCGGGGGCGGCGGCGACCGGTGCCGAGTCGGGGGCGGCGGCGCCCGGTGCGCCCGCTGCTCCGGCCGACCCCGGCCAGTCAGCCGGTTCCGCGCAGAGGGACGGCCGCGCGGACTAGCCTCCGCGGCGTCAGGCCCCTGTTTCGTAATGCGGTTCGGCCACGGGCTTGGACTCGGGGGAGCCCTTCTCCCGCAGGTACACCGAGGCGCCCACCAGTACGGCGACGGCCAGGAATTCGCTCTGCCAGTTCTGGAAGGACTCGAACCAGAAACGGCTGGTGGCGAAGTAGCCCCAGACCGTGACGGGCGGCTGGCCGTGGGCCTGCTGCTCGTCGCTGTATTCCTGGCTGCCGCCGACGGCATGGAGGGCGACTGAAGCCAGGAACAGCACCAGGAACATGATCGAGAGGGAGTGCTCATAGAGTTTGAGCACCCACCCGCCCCGGCGCACGGGCCAGGGCGTCGCTTTTTTGATGGTGGCGGTTCGCGGGTCTTCATCCTGCGGGGCAGCGTTGCCCATCGGTTTGGATTCGGAGGAGCCTTTCTGGAAGAGGAACACCGTCAGGATGACGTACATGCCCATCTGCAGGAACTCCGACTCCCAGTTCTCGAAGGTCGCCTCGAGGAACGCGCCCGTACCCAGGTACTCGAAGATCCCGACGGCGGACTGCCCGTGGGCCAGCTGGTCTTCGCTGTAGTCGGCGGCGCCGGTGACCACCATTCCGCCGAAGAAGACAACGAAGAGCCCGATGTTGGCCAGCAGCAGCCCGCGTTCTTTAACCCACTTGCGCATTTGTTCTCCCGACTCTGGGTGGATGGTGAAGTGTTAGGCCGGTGCCGGACTAGGTCCGCCGGGCTTTGTGGCGGAGCCTGCCCGGGATTAGCACGAGGAGGACCAGCAGCACGGCGAGCAGCCCGCCGCCCGCGATCAGGCCCGCTGCCCGGCCGATGGCCACGTCAAAGACCAGCGCCGAGGTACCCACGCTGAGGAGTGCGACGCCGGCCAGGGCCAGTTTCGCGATCCGGTCCGCGCTGGCCACTAGGGTCTCCTTGAGGCCCTGCCGGAACAGCCGGCGGTGCGCGCTGACGGGCAGCAGGATCAGGGCGGTGGTGAGGGCTGCAAGGACCACGGTGGCGAGATAGAGCACCATTTCGAATCCGTCGAGGGTTGTGAAGCGGGCCTGGAAGGGAAGGGTCAGGAGGAAGCCGGCGAGGATCTGCACGCCCGTCTGGAGCACCCGGAGTTCCTGCAGCAGCTCCGCCCAGTTGCGGTCCATCTTCTCGTCAAAGGTTTCGTCCCGCCCCGTGCCCGGGGACCCTGCTGCGTCCGGCATCATCGCTCCTCATCGTGAAAATCGCCTCGGTACTAAGCTTACTGAGGATTTTTCGGGTACGGTGGAAATGCGATAGGGCCCGGCATGTTTGCCCGGCCCAATCCTCAGCTCCGATCATCCAGAATCGACCGGCCGAATGCCAGAATGCAGGAGGAACGACATGACTCAGGACCAGCAGGGACACCCCATCGAAGAAGAAGCGGGCGGCTACGGGACGCCCACCGCCGAGCAGGAAGTGCCGGGCGGCGACGACAAGTCGTTTGCGCAGCCCCGCGACGAGGAGGCCTTTGATGCGGCCGGCCTCAACCAGGACAGCCCGGACGGCGAGACGTACCCGGCCGGAGCGCCGGACCTGAGCCAGTTCGGCGCCGAAGACCAGGACAGTGCAGGTGAACCCGGAGCCGGACGCTTCGGAGGGACGGAGGAACAGATGAACGCGGAAAACGAAAGCAGCGAGGCCGGATTCGAGCAGGGCAGCGCGGCAGCCGCCGAGCGCGGCGGTGCCGTTCCGTCCTCGGAGGCGGATATGGATGCGGCCAACACCGAGGAACCGGAACAGGAGCGCCCCTTCTCTTCGGAATCGGGCCAGGACGCGGCCGGCCTTCCCGACGGCAGCGGCACGGACCTGCCGGAGGAGAAATCACCGAAGGACCGCGGCCGCGACGACAAGGATTCGTTCGACGCCGGGTAATCCGCCGCCGAAACGCCGAAGGCCGGCCCCTCACACCATCTGGTGGAGGGGCCGGCCTTTTGTGTGCCGGCTGCCGCTTAGCGGCGCTTCTTCGGGGCGCGCTTCGCTGCGGCGTTCACCGCAGACTTCACTGCCGCCACCGCGGCGGCGTCGTCCGTTTCCGGCTCGGCCACGGTTCCGCGGGCCTTCGCGATGGCCTTCATGCCGTGGTAGATCACCAGCGCGGCCGCGGATCCCAGGGCGATGCCGGTGAACTTCAGGTCGCCGATGGTCCACGTGTAGTCCGCGATGCCCACGATCAGGGCCACTGCGGCGGTGGTGAGGTTGATGGGGTTCGAGAAGTTGACCTTGTTCTGCACCCAGATCTTCACGCCCAGGACGCCGATCATGCCGTAGAGCATAGTGGCGGCGCCGCCCAGGACCCCGGCCGGGACCGTCGCGATCAGTTCGCCGAACTTCGGCGAGAAGCTCAGTACGACGGCGAAGATGCCCGCCACCCAGTAGGCCGCCGTCGAGTAGACCTTCGTCGCGGCCATAACGCCGATGTTTTCGGCGTATGTCGTGGTGCCGGAGCCGCCGCCCAGGCCGGCGAGGACMGTCGCGGCGCCGTCGGCCAKCAGYGCGCGGCCGGACACGCCGTCGAGGTTCTGCCCTGTCATGGCGGAGACCGACTTCACGTGGCCGATGTTCTCGGCCACAAGGACCAGCACCACGGGCACGAAGAGGCCAACGACGCCGAGGTGGAACTCCGGGGTCTGGAAGTGCGGAAGCCCGACCCACGCGGCGGCGTCGACCTTCGCGAAGTGGATCTCGCCGCGGATCATGGCCACCACGTAGCCCACGATCACGCCGACCAGGATGCTCAGCCGGCCCAGGATGCCGCGGAAGAACACACTGACCACGATGATCACGGCGAGGGTGATCAGGGCGGTGATGGGGGCGGCGTCGAAGTTATTCTTGGCGGCCGGGGCCAGGTTCAGGCCGATGAGCCCAACGATGGCGCCGGTGACGATCGGAGGCATCAGCCGGTTGATCCACCCGGCGCCGAATTTCTGCACGATGGCGCCGATGATGGCCAGTCCGACGCCGGCCAGCACCACGCCGCCGAGCGCGCCCGCGATCCCATACTGCTGCTGCGACGCCATGATCGGGGCGATGAAAGCGAACGACGAGCCGAGGTAGCTGGGCACGCGGCCCCGGGTGATGACCAGGAACAGCAGAGTGCCGATGCCGGAGAAGAAGAGGGTGGTGGCCGGCGGCATGCCCGTGATGATCGGGACCAGGAAGGTGGCACCGAACATGGCGACAACGTGCTGCATGCCCACGCCGATGGTCAGGGGCCAGGCGAGCCGTTCATCGGGCCGGACAACCTCGCCGGGGCGGACGGACTTGCCGTTTCCGTGGATCTTCCATTTGGTGCCGAGCATGCTCATTGCAGCGAGCCTTTCAAGAATGTGTGGCGGGACCGGGAAGGAATCTTCCGGTGACACTTTACCGCGCCCGCAGGAGGCTCCCGACGCGGGTTCGGCGGCGCTAGAGTGGCGGAATGGCCGCACTGACTGCCCCGACGAAGCGCCTTCATACTGCCTGGCTCGCGGCTCACGCGGAATGGGGGCCGGGCCTGCACGAGGACGGTTTCGGGTTACTCCCGGACGACGACGTCGCGTCTGCAGCCGGGTTTGAGGCGTGGCTGRCACGGCTGGCCGGCGAGTCGGAGGACTGCACATACCGGTGGATCGTCGACGGCGGTGCGGTGCTCGGCGGGATTGCCCTGCGCCACGGCTCCGACGGGTTCGTGGAGCGGAACGGGCACATTGGGTACGGTATCCGTCCCTCCGCCCGGGGGCGCGGGCTGGGAACGTGGGCGCTCGGCCGCATGGTCGAGGAAGCGCGCTCGCTTGGCATGGACGGTGTTGTGCTGGTCTGCGAGGCCGGAAATCTCCCCTCGGCGAAGACTATTGAGCGGCAGGGCGGTGTGCGCGTGGGCCCGGAATCAGCCGACGCGTGGCGGTACTGGATCTCCATTACGTCCAATACTTCCGACGGCGGCTAGCTGGCTGCTGCGCCGGGTCCGGGCAGCGGGGATTTCATCAGCAGCAGGACCGCCTGCGGGTGCTTTTCAGACGTCCGGGGCGCCCGAACAAGCTGGGCCTCAAGCGTGAAGCCTTGTTCCGCGAACCGGGTGGCGACGTCGTCCGGAATGTGGAGTTCGGCCGTGAGTTCGACGTCGTGGCCGTAGGCGCGTGCCATAGTTCGGCGCCCGCTCCCTGCCTGGAATGCCAGCAACGCCCAGCCGCCCGGCCGGAGGACCCGCCAGAATTCACGGGCGATGCGCGGGAGCTCGGCAGGGGATGAGTGAATGATCGAGTACCAGGCGAGGACGCCGTCCGCAGCGGGGTCGGCGGCCGGGAGCCCTGACAGTTCACCCACCTCGAAAGCGAGCTCCGGGTGGTGCTCGCGGGCCACCCGAACCATCTCCGGCGACAGGTCCACGCCTGTAACTTGCACTCCCGAGCCGGTGAGGAGGGCGCTCATCCGCCCGGCACCGCAGCCGGCATCGATCACCCTGCGCTCCGGCGTCGAGCAGACCAGGGCAATGAATCCCTCAACCATCGCGAGGTCCAGCGGCGCCTCGAACGTGGCGTCCGGGAGGACCGTTGCATAGGACTCCGCCACGGCGTTGTAGGCGGACCTGATCTGGTCGAGAAGGTTCGGGTTTGCCATGGCCCGAGCCTAGCGGCGGCGGGCCGGATGCGGCCCCCTTTTCGCATGGAGGGCGGTGTCGCGCGTTATGGCGGAGCGGTGCCTTCCGGCTGGATGTACCGTGAGGTCCAATGCATACTTCGAAACTCCTTGAGGCCTACGACCAGCAACTGCGCACCGATGCGGAAACTCCCAGTGCGATCGCCGTCGAACGGCTGGGCCCACTTCGGCTCGTGACCTTCGCGGGCGCCCGCGGATTCGTGACCTACCAGGACCTGGCGGGCGCCAGCGCGGAAACGATCGCGGGGTGGGTGGCCGAGACGGCCCAGTTCTATCGCGCCGATCCGGACATTGTGCGGGTTGAATGGAAGACCCGCGGCCACGACCACGCGCCCGGACTTCACGAGGCGCTGCTGGAGAACGGGTTCGAACCCGACGAGACCGAATCGGTCATGATCGGACCCGCCAGCGCTCTCGCCGTGGAGGTGGCCTTACCGCCCGGAGTGACCCTGCGGCGCATAACGGCTGAGCCCGACATCCGCGCCATGAGCGCCATGCAGGACGACGTCTTTGGCACCCCCGCCTCGGAGGGCAATGCGGAGGCCATTCTGCGCCGGATGGCCCGCGACGACGGGATGGAATTGTGGGTGGGGGAGCATGGAGGGTGCATCGTCAGCGCCGGACGGTTGGAACCAGTGCCCGACACGGATTTCGCGGGAATCTGGGGCGGCGCCACCCGCCAGGAGTGGCGCGGGCGGGGCATCTACCGGGCGTTGACGGCAGCCCGTGCCCGCTCGGCGATGGCGTTAGGCAAGACACTCATTCACAGTGACTCGACTGAGTATTCGCGGCCAATCCTGGAGCGCTACGGCCTGGAACGGGTCTCGACGACGACGCCCTACCTCTGGCGGCGGTGAGCTCGGCGGCAGTTGCCGGTGCAGCCACCTTGGGGTGCGCCGCAGGAGCTGCGGCGACGGCATAGCGGCTCAGCCCGTCCTGCAGCTACGTCTGCGCGTCAGGCGGGGCGTGCGTCGTCGCCCGTCCCGCTTGGCGCCGGGCCGCGACATATCTGGCGATCAGCAGCACTCCGACGGGAACAAGCACGATCCCTGTGATGAGCCGCACCGCGTCGAGGGGCGTCCAGGTGAGGAAAATCATCGCCCAGACGAGCATGAAGATTCCAGCCGCCAGCTGAGGGATGGACGGATTCTTCACACGGATTCCCTCCTATAGGCAAGCGGCATTAGCGGTCCCAACATACTTGCCGTGGCGCTGCCGGGAAGCTGCGCCCTCCCGCGGGTTGCTGGGGCAGGGCCGGGTCGATGGCCGGTCTGGACTTCTTTTTAGGGTCGGAAGTGGTGGTTGCGTCGGGGTTGTTGGGTGGGGTCGAGGTGTGGTGGGTGGGGTGTACCAGGGKGTGCCGTTGTGGTTGTGGATGGTCCATTGTTCTTTGTGGATGAGGTGGTGGTGGTGKGAGCAGAGGAGGGTTCCGTTGTCGGTGCTGGTGGTGCCGCCGTGGGACCAGTAGGTGATGTGGTGGGCTTCGCACCAGGGGGCGGGGATGGT
>NZ_JBFTNO010000152.1:0-7594 GCF_056397525.1 Arthrobacter sp. 05L45_2
GCAGGGCCATGAGGTGGCCGTGCACGGCTGGATCCACGAGCGGAACACCCTGCTGACTTACGAGCAGGAACTGGACCTGCTGGGACGCGCCACGGACGTACTGCACCAGCAGGCCGGCATCCGGCCGGTGGGCATCCGGACGCCGTCGTGGGACTTTTCCGACTCCACCCTCGACGTCATCCGGGAGCTGGGATTCATCTACGACTCCTCCCTGATGGCCGACGACGAGCCCTACGAGATCCTCGCCGACGGCTCCCCCACGGGCATCATCGAGGTCCCGGTGGAGTGGATCCGGGACGACGCGCCGTACCTGATGATGGACCGCTTCACCGGGTTGCGGCCCTATATGCCGCCCCGCGATCTCCTGCAGATCTGGAAGGACGAGTTCGACGCCGCGTACGCGGAAGGCGGCGTCTTCCAGCTCACCATGCACCCCCACATCATCGGGCACCGGTCCCGGCTGATGATCCTGGCAGAACTTATGGACCACATCCGATCGCACAACGATGTGTGGATCACCACCCACGCCGACCTGGCAGCCCACGTTGCCTCCCGGCTCACCACAAGGACGACCATCTCATGACACAACAGCTGACAGTGGACGAGGTCCACGCAACCAAACTCTCACCCCAGGGCCGCAAGGCAATCGTCGCCGGCAGCATCGGCAACGCCGTCGAATGGGTGGACTGGGCCGTATATACGACCTTCTCCTCCGTGTTCGCCCACCACTTCTTCCCCAAGGGCGACCCCATCGCGGCCCTCCTGGCCACGCTCGCCATTTTCGCCGTCGGGTTCGTGATGCGGCCCGTCGGGGCCGCCATCATGGGCGCCTACGCGGACCACCACGGACGGAAGAAGGGCCTGGTCCTCACCATCGGCCTGATGGCCGGGGCCACCGCCCTGATCGGCATCGCACCCACCTACGACACTGTGGGCATCCTGTCCCCGATCGTCCTGGTGATTGCCCGGATGGTCCAGGGCTTTGCCGCCGGCGGCGAGTTCGGTTCCTCCTCGGCCTTCCTGGTCGAATCCGCCGCTCCCCGCCGCCGCGCCTTCGCCGGCTCCTGGCAGCAGGTGTCAGTGGGCGCCGGCGTCCTGCTCGCCTCCGGCATGGGCGCGATCATCACCAGCACCCTGTCCAAGGACGCGCTGGACAACTGGGGCTGGCGGCTGGCCTTCATCGTGGCCGCGCTCCTCGGCCTGGTGGGCCTGTGGCTGCGGTCGTCCGTGGAGGAGACCGAATCATTCGTCAACTCCAAGAGCCGCGCCGAAGCGTCCGGCGAAACGCGCCGCAACTCCGTCTTCACCATGTTCGTCAAGCACCCCAAAGCCACCCTGCGCGTGTTCGGCGTGACCATCGCCGGGACGCTGTTGTACTACATGTGGGTTTCCTACATGCCCACCTACGCGGCCGTCTCCACCGGCATCCCGCTGAGCCAGGCACTCCTCGCGAACTTCATCGCCGTCGGCCTGTTCCTGGTCCTGCTCCCCTTCGCCGGCCTGCTGTCCGACAAGATCGGCCGCAAACCCACCATGACCGCGTTCGCCGCCGGGTTCCTGCTCTTCTCATGGCCCGCCTTCGCCCTGCTGAACGGCAACTTCTGGATGCTGCTGCTCATCGAGGTCATCGGCATCATCCTGCTCCTGGGCTACTCGGCCAACTGCGCGGTCATCATGGCCGAACAGTTCCCCGCCGAAGTCCGGGCCACCGGCATCGGCCTGCCCTACGCCCTCGCGGTTGCCATCTTCGGCGGAACGGCCCCGTACATCACCACCTGGATGAACACCAGCGGCTACGGCGGATTCGTCTGGCTCTACTGCGCGATCGCCGCGGCAATCGGCGTCGTTGTGTACCTGACCATGCCGGAGACCAAAGGCAAGGCCCTCGATTGAGCCGCCATGCACTGATCACGGGGGCCGGCAGCGGCATCGGCCGGCAGGTGGCCCACCGGTTCGCCGGGCTTGGCTTCCGGATCACGCTGGTGGACATCAATCCCGCGGCCCTGGCCGCCGTCGCCGGGGAGTGCCGGGCAGCCGGCGCAGAGGACGCGACGGTCCTGACGGCAGACCTCGCAACCCCCGCCGGTCCGGGGGACGTGGTCGCCCGGGCCTGGGCCGAGGCTCCGGTGGACGTCCTGGTCAACTCGGCCGGGATCTATCCGGCCACGCCCTTCCTATCCCTGGACGCCGCCACCTGGGACGCGGTACAGAACCTCAACACCCGCGCTCCCCTGCTGGCCACCGTTGCCCTCGCACAGCGTGCCATCGAGGCCGGACGGGGTGCCAGTGTCGTCAACATCTCCTCCGGCGCGGCCCTGCGGGCCCGTCCCGGCGCAGCGCCGTACTCCACGTCCAAAGCCGCGCTGGAAATGGCGACGCGGGCCTCGGCCCTGGAGCTGGGGCCGCACGGCATCCGCGTGAACGCCGTCGCCCCCGGTTTCGTCACGGTCAACAGCGACGCCAACCCGGTGACGGAGGAATACGCCGCCGCCGTCTCCGGCAACCCGCTGGGGCGCCGCGGCGAACCCGACGACATTGCCCGCGCCGTCGTCTGGCTGGCCGGCCCCGAAGCCGAATGGATCACAGGTGAGACCCTGCGCGTCGACGGCGGCTCGTCCGCCGGCGCCATGAACCTGCCGCTGCACTGGCCCGCCAACGCGGCGGCGGCCCCCGACGGCAACAACACGAAAGTATCTTCATGACGGAAAACCCATACACAGTGGTCGGTGCCGGAGCTATCGGCGGCACCCTGGCCGCCCACCTCCACGCACAGGGCGTCCCGGTCCAGCTGGTCGACGCCGATCCCCTGCACGTCGCGGCCATCCGCGAGAACGGGCTGCAGATCAAGAGTCCCGCGGGGGTCCTGGCCGCGGACGTTCCCTGCTACGGCCTGGACGACGCCCCCGCCACCCTGGAGCGTGTCCTGCTGGCGGTCAAGGCCCAGGCGACCGACAGCGCCGCGGGCTGGATAGCGCCCCGGCTCAGTAGCACCGGCTACGTCGCCTCCCTGCAGAACGGCCTCAACGAGGCCACCATCGCCCTGCATGTCGGGGCCGACCGGACTGTGATCGCCTTTGTGGATCTCTTCGCCGACGTCCTCGAACCGGGTGTCATCAACGACGGCGGCATCGGCGCCATGGCGCTCGGCGAGCACACCGGGGGCACCAGCGACCGGGTGCGGCAGCTGGCCCATGACCTACGGCACTGGGGCACGCCGGCGGTCACGGACAACGTGGCCGGTTACCTCTGGTCCAAACTCGGGTTCGGGGCCATGCTCACCGCCACGGCACTGGCCGACGCCGACATGAGCGAACTGATCGACCGGCACCGGCCGGCGATGAACGAACTCGCCGCGGAGGTTTTCGATGTGGCCGCGGCCGAAGGCATCACCCTGGAAGGGTTCGATGCGTTCGACCCCTCCTGCTACACCCGGGGCGCCGACGCCGGCCGGAACGCCGGGGCAACGGACGACCTCGTCAAGTGGCTCTCCACCCAGACCAAGACCCGCTCCGGCATCTGGCGCGACATCGCGGTGCGGAAACGCCCCACCGAGGTGCCCACCCAGTACCGCCCGGTCCTGGAAATGGCCGCCAAACACCAGCTGGACGTGCCCCTGATCGAGGAGCTGGTGTCCCTCATTACGAACCTTGAAACGGGTGCCATCGCCATGGACGAAGACCACCTCACCGCACTGGACCGGAAGGCCACCCGATGACCGAGATAGAGCAACTGCCAGCCTGGGTGGCCGGCCACCGTGCCGCCCTCCTCGAGGACCTGACGGCCTACGTCTCCCGGGAAACCCCCTCGGATGACAAGGCGCTGCTGACAGCGGGCCTGGCCTGGGTGGAGGAATGGATTACGGGCCGCATCGGCACCCCCGCTGCCCGCCGCCACATCGACGGCGGGAGCTACGGCGACACCGTGGTGCTTGACTACCCCTCCGACGACGGCGGCGAGGGCTGGATTACGGCCCTCTGCCACTACGACACCGTCTGGTCCGCCGGGACACTGCGCGACTGGCCGGCGACCGTGGACGGGGACCAGTTCACCGGACCCGGCGCCTTCGACATGAAGGCCGGCCTGGTGCAGCTCGTGTGGGCCCTCCGTGCAGCGGCCGAGCTCGGCCTGCCCCGCCCCAACCTCCGGCTGGTCCTCAACGGTGACGAGGAGGTGGGAAGCCCGTCGTCGAGGTCCGTCATCGAGGCGGAAGCCGCCCGGGGCAGCGCGGTCCTGGTGTTCGAGGCCAGCGCCGCCGGCGCGTTGAAGACGGCCCGGAAAGGCGTGGGAATCTTCCGGGTCACCGCCACCGGCAAGGAAGCCCACGCCGGACTGGACCCCGAAGTTGGCGCCAGCGCCATCGACGAAATAGCGCACGTAATCGTGCAGCTGCACGCCGAAACGGACCTGGCCAAGGGAACCACCGTCAACGTAGGACTCGTGGAGGGCGGGACGCGGACCAACGTCAAGGCCGGGTCCGCTACCGCGGACCTCGACGTCCGGGTGACCTCCGAGGCTGAGGCCGGGCGGATCAACGCCGCCCTGGACGGCCTTGCGGCCCGCAGCCCGGAAGCCGCCGTCGAGGTCTCCGGCGGGTGGAACCGGCCCGTGATGCCCCGCTCCGCCGAAACGGGGCGCCTGTTCGCGAAGGCCGAGGAGGTGGCTGCCCGCTTGGGCTTTGCACTGGCGGAAACATCGGTGGGCGGGGCCAGCGACGGTAACTTCGCCGCGGCGCTGGGGCTCCCCGTCCTCGACGGACTCGGTGCCGTGGGCGACGGCGCGCACGCCCGGCACGAATGGATCAGCATCGAGGGCATGCTCGAGCGCACCGGCCTGGCCGCCGGGCTCCTTGCGGCACTACACGAGCAGGCCCGCGCAGAGGAGGACGACGCCGTCGCAGCGTTCGCTGAATAGCCGAACCGGATAGCACCGCCGGCAATTTCCCTTCGCCTCTTGTTCTTCGACACTCGCCGATATATCGTTAACTATCGCCGATTGATCGGCGATACCAACAGAACGAACGAAGCGAAAGGACGATGCCGCTATGAAAGGCATTCACGACGACAAGATTCCCGGCGGCGGACCCGCCGACGGACGGTACGGGCGCGGAAGGAGCCGGCGCGGGCCCCACGGCCACGGCGGGTTCGGACCGGGCCGCGGCTTCGGCGGCGGATTCGGTCCGGGGTTCGGCCCCGGATTCGGCCCCGGCGGTTCCCGCCGCGCCAGCAGGGGGGACGTCCGGTCGGCGATCCTCTCGCTCCTGGCCGAGGCGCCCTCGAACGGCTACGGCCTGATCAAGACCATCGCCGAGAAGACCTCCGGAGCCTGGCGCCCCAGCCCGGGTTCGGTGTACCCGACCCTGCAGCAACTCGTGGACGAGGACCTGATTGCCCCGGAGGGCGACGGCCGGCGCACCGAGTTCACGCTCACCGACGCCGGGCGGGAGTACATCGCCGCCCACGCCGAGGAGCTGGAGAACGCCTGGARCACCGAGGGTCAGGGATCGGGTCCGGCGTTCCACCAGAGCGTTGCGAAGCTGATGGGAGTCATCCACCAGTTCCGCTTCTCGGCCACAGAGGAACAGCGCACCGCGGCCATGGAGAAAATCGACGAGACCCGCCGCGCCCTCTACCTCATCCTCGCCGACTAGCAGGGGGTGTACTGGCAGGAGGGTGCCGGTGGYCGCGTTATCGTTGATCCACGACACCAATTCAGGAGGGCGCATGCCGTACGTAGTTGACTTCAAGGACGTTTCCACCACGGGCCTGGAATCGTCCCCCGTTGCCGACGCCCTGGCCGGGTTGCGCGCCAACGAGGCACGCTACTACAGCACCAAGTACGGCCACGCCTTCACCGTCAGCCCCGCAGCCGAGGCCCCGGAGGCGGTGGACCGGGTGACCCGCATCCTCAAGGAAGAGCGGGACATCACCATCGGTTCCCGCCCTCTCGAAGCCACCACCTTCGAGGTCGACGGCCTGCGGATGGACTACGTCTTCTACGAGTCCGGCCTGTCCATCAACGTTATGTACAGCATCGCCGACGGCGGCAAGCGCGCGGTCGGGTTCAAGCTCTCCGACGGCATGGACGTTCCCGAGGAACTCGAGACGCGCTTCAAGTTCGCCCGGCAGAAGTCAAAGCTGGCGGGGACCATCCGGGGATCGTACTTCGTGATCAAGGGCGAGTACTGACGGCTCTCCCAGGTCAGGTGCTGAGCTCCGGCTCGACCAGCATCACGATCGTGTCCGGGCGCACGCCGTCGAATTTCATGGCGTCCGCGGCAGCCTCGGACTCCATCATTCGCTGGAACGTATCAAGGTCCGGAACGTCGACGATCAGGCCGACGCGGTTGGATTTCTGCGGGTCGACAAAGGTCCGCACGGTCATGCCCAAGGGTCCGAAGACTTCCTGGCGTCGCGTCGAGCTGAGCCAGTGATCAACGTCGTCGACCTCATGGAAAATCAATAAAGTTGCCATCGTAGCCTCTGCTTTCGAAAGCGGGCTCAGGGGCCGGATTTGGAAGGAATCGCGTGACGAACCCCTGATCCAAGCAGAAAGTACCACTGCCGCCCGACCTTCGGTAGACCGCCGGAACAGTTGGTTGAGACCACAGCCTGTTTGGCCCGCCGGGCCTCCTCGGAACTGCCCTCGACTTCAACCGCGGTTGCTAGGATCGAATCAATGAACCAAAGAAATCGAAATGCTTTTACAAGCGACGCCTACTGGGTTCTTCTCAGCATTTTTTTCGCTGCAGGAGTCACTATCATCGGCCTTGCCGAGGGGTTCATTCTCCTCGCAGCGGGACTGGCACTCCTGACTGCCATTGTCATTTTGACCTCCCTGCACGGACAGTTCAGGAAGGATGTCATTAGCAGCCTTTCGACCGCGTCACCGGGCCTCGGCATCGGGGCGGCCACCGTCGTTGCCGGTGCCGTCCTGCTGCGAGGTACTGATTCCGCGTTGTGGGCTATCCCTTTGCTGGCTGTTAGCGCCTCGGTCGGACTTTATGTTTGGCTGCGCCACCACGGCCGCTATAGTAAATCCGCCGTCTAACCCTAATGCGCCGGGTTTTGTCGCCCTTAGACCTCCGCCACCGGCGCCGCGAACTGGGCCTCGTAGAGCCGGGCGTACGCCCCGCCGGCCTCGAGTAGTGACGCGTGCGTGCCCTGCTCCACGATCTGCCCTGCTTCCATCACCAGGATGAGGTCGGCGTCGCGGATGGTGGAGAGCCGGTGGGCGATGACGAACGACGTCCGGTCGCTCCTCAACGCGCTCATCGCCTTCTGAACCAGCACCTCAGTGCGGGTATCCACCGAAGACGTCGCCTCGTCCAGGATCAGCACCGACGGCCGGGCCAGGAACGCCCGGGCGATGGTCAGGAGCTGCTTCTCCCCCGCGGAGACGTTGCCGCCCTCGTCGTCGAGCATGGTGTCGTAGCCCTGCGGCAACGATTTAACGAACCGGTCCACGTACGTTGCCTTCGCCGCCTCCAGGATCTCCGCATCCGACGCACCGGGCCGGCCGTAGGCGATGTTGTCCCGGATGGTCCCGCCGAACAGCCAGGTGTCCTGCAGCACCATCCCCATCCGCGAGCGCAGCT
>NZ_JBFTNO010000153.1:0-7457 GCF_056397525.1 Arthrobacter sp. 05L45_2
TCCTTGGCCGGGAACGACGGCGGGTTCACGCCGGCCATTTCCTCCATCACGCGGACAACCTGGCAGCTGTAGCCGAACTCGTTGTCGTACCAGACGTACAGCACGAGGTTCTTTTCGTTGGAGATGGTGGCCAGGCCGTCGACGATGCCTGCGCGGCGGGAGCCGACGAAGTCGGTGGAGACCACCTCGGGGGAATCGATGTAGTCGATCTGCTTGCGCAGCTCGGAGTGCAGCGACATCTCCCGGAGGTAGTCGTTGACCTCATCCTTGGTGGTGCCGTTTTCGAGGCTCAGGTTCAGGATGGCCAGCGACACATCCGGGGTGGGGACGCGGATGGAGCTGCCGGTGAGCTTGCCGAGGAGTTCGGGCAGGGCCTTGGCCACGGCCTTGGCCGCACCGGTTTCGGTGATGACCATGTTCAGCGCGGCGGAGCGGCCGCGGCGGTCACCCTTGTGGAAGTTGTCGATCAGGTTCTGGTCGTTGGTGAACGAGTGAACCGTTTCCACGTGCCCGTGCACCACGCCGTAGCGGTCGTTGATGGCCTTCAGCACCGGGGTGATGGCGTTGGTGGTGCAGGACGCCGCGGAGACGATCGTGTCCGAGTCGGTAATCGTGGCGTGGTTGATGCCGTGCACGATGTTCTTCAGTTCGCCCTTGCCGGGCGCCGTGAGGAGGACGCGGGCCGCACCCTTGCTCTGGAGGTGCTGCGACAGGCCCTCCGCGTCGCGCCAGCGGCCGGTGTTGTCAACCACCAGTGCGTCGTGGATGCCGTAGGCGGTGTAGTCCACGGTGGCCGGGTTGTCCGAGTAGATGACCTGGATCTGGACGCCGTTGGCCGTGATGGTGTCGTTCTCGAGGTCCACCTTGATGGTGCCTTCGAAGGAACCGTGGACCGAGTCGCGGCGCAGCAGGCTGGCGCGCTTGGTGAGGTCGTTGTCCGAGCCGCGGCGCACCACGATCGCGCGCAGGCGCAGCCCGTGACCGCCACCGGCCTTTTCGATCAGGAGGCGGGCCAGGAGCCGGCCGATRCGGCCRAAGCCGTAGAGGACGACGTCGGTGCTGGTGCGGTCATCGCCGCCGCGCTTACCGACGACGTCTGCGAGCTCGGCCCGGAGGAATTCGTCGAGGCTGACGCCGTCGCCCTCGGCACGGTACTTCTCGGTCAGGCGGGCGATGTCGATCGCTGCGGCGCCGAGGTCCAGCTGGGTGAGGGCGTCAAGGAGCGGGGCCGTCTCTTCGAGGCGCAGCTCCTCCTTGCTCATCCGGCGGGCGAAGCGGTGCGCCTTCAGGATGTTCATGGTGGACTTGTTGATCAGGCTCCGACCGTGGATGGAGGTCACCACGTTGTTCTCGCGGTACAGCCGGCCGATGACCGGAATCATGGCCTCGGCGAGCGCCTCCCGGCCCATCCACGTATCAAGACAAGAATCTGACGTCTGGCTCACAGAACTACCTTCCTAAAATCCACCACATACGTCCTCGTATGCGGAAGTCGGCTGCCGGTGGATCTCCGGAACCCTTGGCGCTGCGGGGATTCGGTCCACCCCGCGCACCTTTATGGAGCGCAAAGAAAAAGCCACCGGCTGCGAACGCAGACCCGGTGGCAGAACATCTACGTTCAGTCTCCATTCTAGGCTGGCACGGTGGCCATGCGGGCCGGGGGAAGCGTGAAATCACTCACACGCCACCGCGCGGCGCATGACATAGGATGTCCAGATGGGACTCATCGTTGCACTACTTGTCATCTGGCTTATCCTCTCGATCCTGGGCTTCGTCGTTAAGGGCCTGATCTGGCTGGCCATCATCGGCCTGGTCCTGTTCGTCGCCACGGCGGCGTGGGGCTGGGTGAAGCGGAAKGCGAAGGCCTAATCCACTCCTAACGCCTTAAACGAGAAGGGCTGGCACCAGATGGTGCCAGCCCTTTTTCGTTGGGTGGGATGGGTTGACCGATACGCCGGGTTCTGTGTTCCCGCGCTGTTACCGGCGCGGGAGTAGCGGCCATCCATCTACGGACGCCGTTGCCGACGCCCTCCAGCAGCCTACCCGGACACTCGGGCGGGCAGCCCTCAAACGTGTCCTGTCTGGCCTTGCTCCGGGTGGGGTTTACCTAGCCTTCCCGGTCACCCGGGAAGCTGGTGGTCTCTTACACCACCGTTTCACCCTTACCTGCTCCCCCGCCGTGCGGACACGGCGCGGTACAGGCGGTCTGTTCTCTGTGGCACTGGCCTGCGGGTTACCCCGAGTGGGCGTTACCCACCACCCTGCCCTGCGGAGCCCGGACGTTCCTCGAGCCACTTGCAAGGCGCGCGGCCGCCTGGTCAACCCATCCGCAGTACATTCTACGGGTCCCCCGGCGGCCGGCCTGACCGGCGCCTTTTCGCCCCGCCGGTGGGAGAATTGAAGCAGCAATCCCGTCAGATAAAGGAAGCGATCCGGATGGGTCTGACCGCAATCGTCGTATGGCTTCTTATCGCGGTGCTGCTGGTCGCCGCGGCCCGGATGTCGATCCGGATTGTCCGCCAGTACGAGCAAGGCGTGCTTTTCCGGCTGGGCCGGGTCATCGGGGTCCGTATGCCGGGCCTGCGGCTGATCATTCCGGTGATCGACCGCCTCCAGCTGGTCAGCCTCCGGATTGTGACCATGCCGATCCAGTCCCAGGGCATCATCACGCAGGACAACGTCAGCGTGGACATCTCCGCCGTCGCCTATTACCGCGTGATCGATGCCGTGAAGTCGGTCGTGGCGATCGAGAACGTGGCCGCCGCCATCAACCAGATCGCGCAGACCACGCTGCGGAAGGTTGTTGGCCGGCACAGCCTCGACCAGACACTCTCGGAGACCGAGCACATCAACAGCGATATCCGCGAGATCCTGGACGCCCTGACGCTGGAGTGGGGCGTCGAAGTGACGCTCGTGGAGCTCAAGGACATCCAACTGCCGGAGAGTATGAAGCGCGCCATGGCCCGGCAGGCCGAGGCGGAGCGGGAGAAGCGGGCCAAAATCATCGCCGCCGAGGGCGAGGCAATCGCGGCGGCAGCCCTCGGGGAAGCCTCGGACATGATGATGGCCCACCCGCTGGCGCTGCAGCTGCGGAATCTACAGTCCCTCGTGGAAATCGCCGTCGACAAGAACTCCACGGTGGTCTTCCCTGCCCCGCTGATGAGCACCATCGGCGAACTCTCCGCGTTCCTGGCCCGGGAGACCCGGGCGGCCGGGGCTGCCGCACAGCTCCAGGCCCCCGCCGTCGCCCCGGCGCACGCACCAACCCCTATCCCGGCCGCGCCGCCCAAGGTAGCCTGACCGCGCCCACGGTCGCCTGACCGGCACCCGCCCGCCGGTAGGATCGTACGGTGCTGATTCTGCTGCCCCCGTCCGAAGGTAAGACCCCCGCAACCGGAGGCGCCCCCGTCGACCCGGACTCGCTCAGCTTCCCCGCCCTGAATGCCCACCGGGCGCGCGTCCTCGAAGCGCTCGGTACGGTCAGCGCCCACCACGACGCCCTCGCGCTGCTGGGGGTCGGCGCCTCGCTGACGGCCGACGTCGAACGCAACACYCGGCTGCACGCCGAGCCGGCGGCCCCGGCGCACCGGGTGTACTCCGGAGTTTTGTACGACGCTCTGGGCTACCGCTCTCTGACTCCGCGGCAGCGCCAGAAAGCCGATGAGTCGGTGGTGGTGATTTCCGCGCTCTGGGGCGCCATCCGGTTCGCGGACCGGGTCCCGGCCTACCGGCTGTCGATGGGCACTGCCCTCCCCGACGTCGGACGCCTCGCTTCGTTCTGGAAGCCGCAGCTCACGGCGGCGCTGGCCGCCGAAACGGCGGACGAGCTCATTGTTGACTGCCGCTCCAGCACCTACACCGCGGCGTGGGCACCCCCGCCGGAGCAGACCGTGGCCGTGAACGTCTTCACGGAGGTGGACGGGGTCCGCAAAGTGGTTAGCCACTTCGCCAAGCACACCCGTGGCGAACTGGCCCGGCACTTGCTGGCCCGGCGCGGCAAGGCGCCGCAGACTCCGGCGCAACTGCAGCAGGCAGCCGCCGAGAAGTGGTCCGCGGAGCTGGTGGGGGGCACGGCCCGCAAGCCGCACACCCTGAACCTCATTCTGCCCGGCTAGTCCTGACCTGCGCCGGCTAGGCCCACTCGGCGGAGCGGACCAGGATGCAGCCGGAGTCGGGGCAGAAAACAATGTCGTCCTCGGCAGCGGCCTTGATCTCCGCGAGGTCGCCGGGGCTCAGCTGCATGCCGGATCCCTCCGAGGTGCCGTGGAAGAGCCGGGCGGCGCCGACTCCGCGCTTGGCGAGGGTTTTGTCGTAGACCGCGAGCATTGCCGCATCCAGTCCGTCCGCGAACTCGGCACGCTGGCCGCGCACCACGGTGGTTTCGGCCGCGACCTCGGCCAGCTGCTCGTCCAGTTCGGCGCGGATGCTGCCGAACGAGCCCTGGATGTCGTCGACGATCTGCTGCTGCGCTGCCTGGCGGAGACGCAGTGCATCCAGCCGCTCCAGGACTTCGAGCTCGACGTCCTCAAGGTCCGAGCGGCGCTTGTTCAGCGAGGCGATGTCCCGCTGCAGGGCCACCAGGTCTTTGGACAGCCCGGTGCCGCTGTTGAGCCGGGCCTCGTCGCGTTCAATGCGGGAGGCGACCTGTTCGACGTCGGCCTCGGCCCGCTTGAGTTCCAGTTCGGCGTCGTGGACGGCTACCTTCGCGGCACCGAGCTCGCCCATGGCGATGCTGAGGGCCGCCTCAAGGTCGGTGATCCGGGAGTCGCTTTCAAGGCTGCGGCGGCGGTTCGACAGAGACTTGAGCTTGGCGTCGAGTCCCTGCAGTTCGAGCAACTTCATCTGTTCCGCCGGTGCTGCCTTGGCCACTATTTCCTCCGCGTGTTCACTTACCGGCCGGAGCCGGGCACCGTACTGGCGCTTCCTAGACTCTATCGCCTAGCCGGGAGTCAGGATGAAGTCCCACGGGTCGCTGTTGGTGGTGCTGACCCGGATTTCGATGTCGTGCCCCTGGTCAGCCAGGACGTTCCCGAGCGCATCCGCGGCCGCCGGCAGCCACAGCCACTCGCTGGCGAAGTGCGAGACATCGATCAGGTACGGCCGGTCATTGACGGCCGCTTCGCGGGCCTCGGACGCCGGATGGTGGCGCAGGTCCGCGGTCAGGTAAACATCGGCGTTGCTCGCACGGACCTCGTTGAACAGCGAGTCCCCGGCTCCCCCGCACAGGGCAACCCGGCGGACCAGGCCGTCCCGGTCACCGGACACCCGAACCCCGCCGGCCACGGACGGCAGGATGCCGAAGACCCGGGCGGCAAAGTCCCCCAGCGTCTGGACGTCGGCAAGGTCCCCGACCCGGCCGATCCCTTCCTCGGGAAGACCGTCCGCCGCAGGGGTCAGTGGCATTACGTCCTGCAGGCCGAGGGTGTCGGCGAGCACATCGGAGACTCCCCCGACGGCGGAATCACCGTTCGTGTGGACGGTCAGCAGCGCTGTACCAGTCTCGATCAGGCGGTGCACCGCCTTGCCCTTGGGGGTGTTGGCAGCCACGGACGTGACGCCTTTAAGTAACAGGGGGTGGTGGGTGATCAGCAGGTCCGCGCCCCAGTCGACGGCTTCCTCGATGACCTCGAGGCTGGGGTCCACGGCGAAGAGGATCTTGGATACCTCTGCCGACGGGTGCCCGGCCACCAGGCCCACCTCGTCCCATGACTCGGCGAGTGATTCGGGCCAGAGTTCCTCGACGGCCAGCAGGATCATGCCCAGCGTGGCGGCCGCACCGGAACTCTCGGCGTCGGAAGGCTGCGCTGAAACGTCGGTGTTCTCAGGTTCCATAACCTCATTTTTACCCTATCCGGCGGCCGGGACGTCCCAGCGCGGAGTCACGAGGACGCGGGAAATGCCGGGTTCGGGAATGATCCGGCGGGTTCGTCCATTGAACAGGACATGAGAACTTTCGTCCTCGGCGGGGGCTGCTTCTGGTGCCTCGACGCCGTCTACCAAAAGACCAAGGGTGTGAGCTCGGTGGTTTCTGGCTACACCGGAGGCCATGACCGCAACCCCGATTACTACTCAGTCTGCTCGGGCACCACCGGCCACGCCGAGGTGGTGGCCGTGACCTTTGACGAGGACATCATCCCGGCCGAGGTCATCCTCGACATGTTCTTCGCCCTGCRCGATCCGACCACCTTGAACCGCCAGGGCTACGACGTCGGCACCCAGTACCGGTCCTCCATGTTCTATGAGACCACCGAAGAGAAGATCCTGTTCGAGGAAGCGATCGACCGGAACCAGGAGCTGTGGTCGAACCCGATTGTCACCGAAGTGAGCCGGCTTCCGGTCTTCCACGTGGCCGAGGATTTCCACCAGGACTACTACGCGAAATACCCCGACCAGGGGTACTGCCAGGTGATCATCAACCCGAAGCTGGCGAAGGCCAGGAAATATTACTCTGCATGGCTTAATGCTTAGCTAGGGCCAGAGCGCCCTCGTTAGGCTGACCTTAGATTTCCCCCTCACAGACAGGCACACATACCCATGGCACGGATCTATGACGATGTTACCCAGCTGGTCGGCGGCACTCCGCTGGTCCGCCTCAACCGGTTGAGCGAAGGCCTGAACGCCACTGTGGCGGTCAAGCTCGAGTTCTACAACCCGGCCAACAGCGTCAAGGACCGGATCGGCGTTGCCATCATCGATGCGGCGGAGAAGTCCGGTGCGCTCAAGCCCGGCGGCACCATTGTCGAGGGAACCTCGGGCAACACCGGCATTGCCCTGGCGATGGTGGGCGCAGCCCGCGGCTACAAGGTCATCCTCACCATGCCGGAGACCATGTCCACGGAACGCCGCGTTATGCTGCGCGCCTACGGTGCCGAGATTGTGCTGACCCCGGGGTCCGAGGGCATGCGCGGAGCCGTGGAGAAAGCCCAGGACATCGTCGCCAACACGGAGAACTCCATCTGGGCGCAGCAGTTCGCCAACGAGGCCAACCCCGAGGTGCACCGCCGGACCACCGCTGAGGAAATCTGGGCCGATACCGACGGCAAGGTGGACATCTTCGTTGCCGGCGTCGGCACCGGCGGCACGGTCACCGGCGTCGGGCAGGTGCTCAAGGAGCGCAACCCGGACGTGCAGGTCATCGCCGTCGAGCCCAAGGATTCGGCCATCCTCAACGGCGGCGCTCCCGGTCCGCACAAGATCCAGGGCCTGGGCGCCAACTTCGTCCCGGACATCCTGGACACCAACGTCTACGACGAGGTCATCGACGCGGCCCTGGAGGACTCCGTCCGCGTGGCCCGCGACCTCGGCGTCCGGGAAGGCATCCTGGGCGGCATCTCCTCCGGCGCGATCGTCTGGGCTGCCCTGGAGGTCGCCAAGCGTCCCGAGAACGCCGGTAAACTGATTGTTGCCGTTGTCTGCGACTTCGGGGAGCGCTACATCTCCACCGTCCTGTACGACGA
>NZ_JBFTNO010000154.1:0-1573 GCF_056397525.1 Arthrobacter sp. 05L45_2
CCCATGGGGGGAGCACGGGACCGTTTGCGGGTGCGGCGCTCAGGGTTTTAAAACTCCTGATCCGTCTCATGGGGGGACACACTATTGAATCGCGTGGAACGCAACGAGATGGTTACCCAGCACCTTCCGCTGGTTGGCTATCTCGTCTCTGATTTGTGCTCGAAGGCGTCCCACCTCTCGCGCGATGACCTGGCGTCGGCCGGGGCTGTAGCCCTCATTACGTCGGCCGACTCCTTCGACCCTGACCTGGGCGTACCTTTCGGCGCCTTCGCGCGACGCCGCATCCTCGGCGCCTTCGCCGATGAAATGCGCGCCAGCGACTGGGCCACACGGTCCGCACGCCGGCGGATCAAAGAGACCATGTCCGTCCAGGAAACCCTGGCCGCAGCCCTCGGCCGCACCCCGTCGGTGGACGAGATCGCGTCCGCCCTTGGCGTCCAGCAGAGTGTCGTTGAGGCGGCACTCGCGGACGCCTCACGCACCCTCACCCCGCTGGACGACGCCGTCGTCGACACACTCGCCGCCGAGACCCTGTCCCCGGAAAGCTCCGTCCTCGCGGACGAACGGCTCCAGTACCTCCGGGCCGCCGTAAAATCCCTGCCGGAGCGGATGCGCTACGTAGTGGAGGAAATCTACTTCGGGGACCGGACCGTCAAGGACCTGGCCGCTGAACTCGGCTCGACGCACGCTGCCGTGTCGCAGCAGCGTGCCGAGGCAATCCGGCTGATGCGTGACGGCCTCACGGCCCACTACGCCGATGACCCGGACCAGGGCTACGAACCCCAGTCCCGCATCACCCCGCGCCGCCGGAACGACTACCTGGCACAACTGTCCGAGGCCACGGCCGGCGGTATCACCCGGGCACTCTTCCCGCAGGGCCCCATGCCCAACCAGGCAGTCTAGGACCTTCCGCCAGCTTAGTAAGCACACTTAGTAAGCTAATCGTGAAATTCCGCCGGAACCATCGAAAGCCCTCTCCTCCCTGGAGTAGCGTCTGAGGCATAACGCCGTACCAGCCGTTCCAATCAAGGAGGATGCATGAAAGCAACACCGACCCTGACGAGCAACCTGCAGGCCGTCCTCGTGGACCTCATCGAACTCCACGTCCAGGGCAAACAGGCCCACTGGAACATCGTGGGGACGAACTTCCGCGACCTTCACCTGCAGCTGGATGAAATCATTGAGGCCGCCCGCGGCTTCGCTGACGACCTCGCCGAGCGTATGCGCGCCCTCCATGCCCTCCCGGACGGCCGCAGCTCCACGGTGTCCAAGACCACCGCGCTCGCCGAATTCCCCACCGGCCTGATCAACACCAAGGACGCCATCGACAAGATCGTTGCCGCGCTCGAGGCCGCCGTTGGCACCATGCGCAAGGTCCACGACGAGGTCGACGAGGAAGACCCCACCACCGCGGACCTGCTGCACGAGTTCATTGCCAAGTTCGAGCAGTACGCCTGGATGGTGAACGCCGAGACGATGCGCGCCACCGCCAGCGTCACCACCCCCGACTCCAAGAAGTAGTTCGGGCCCTACGCCCATGCAGCGTCCGACGCCGGGTTTCCCGGCGTCGGAC
>NZ_JBFTNO010000154.1:1613-9044 GCF_056397525.1 Arthrobacter sp. 05L45_2
CGTCCGACGCCGGGTTTCCCGGCGTCGGACGCTGGCGTTTAACGCCGGGCGCACGGCGGCGGCCGCTAGCCCGCCGTCGGCACCCTCCGGAGCACGACGGCGGCCAGCACTGCCGTGCCGGCCATCAGTGCCAGGGCGATGGCGGCCGTGACGTGGACGCCGGAGTCGAACGCCGCCCGCGCGGCAGCCATCACGGCCTCGGCCGCGGGTCCGGGGAGGGTCTGGGCCAGCTCCGTAGCCCCCGCCAGGGTTTCGCCGGCCCGCGCGGTGGCCTCCGCCGGCGCCGTCCCCGCAGTGCCGGCCGGCAGCCGCAGGTTGTGCTGGTACGACGCCGTCAGGATGGAGCCAAGGACGGCCGTGCCGAGCAGTGAGCCAACCTCGTAGCCGGTCTCGGAAATGGCGGCCGCGGCTCCCGATTTGGCCGCCGGCACGGACCCCAGGATCAGGTCGTTGGAAATGGTTTCGGCGGCTCCGACGCCCAGGCAGAGCACCAGCAGGGCCGCCAGCAGGATGCCGGGACCGGCGCTGTGGTCGCCGAGGGCCACCAGGCCGTAGCCGGTGGCGCTCAGGACCAGGCCGCCGGCCACCACAAAGCCGGGTCGGACTTTGCGGACCAGGGGCACCACCAGCAACCCGGCCACCACAGTGGCGACCAGTGCGGGGATCATGGCCATCCCGGACTCGGACGGCGACTGCCCCTCCAGCAGTTGCAGGTGCTGGGCGAGGAACAGGATAAAACCGTTGTAGGAAAACAGCGCCAGCACGTTGGCCGTAATGGCGGTGCTGAACACGGGGTTGCCGAAGAGGCTCAGATCCAGCAGGGGAGTGCCGGACTCGTCCGCTGCCAGCCGGCGCTGGCGGCGGACGAAGGCGTAACCCATCAGCAGGCCGGCGCCAAGGGCGGCGAGCGGTCCCGCTGCCATGCCCTCGGTGGCCAGGATTTTGATGCCGTAGACCGCCGGGGCCATGGCGAGCATGGACAAGGCGATGCTCGGCAGATCCACCCGGCCGGGGTTCGGGTCCCGGGATTCCGGGATCAGGGCAGGGCCGAGGACCAGCAGGGGCAGGATGATGGGCACCGCGACCAGCAGGACCGCTCCCCACCAGAGGTGTTCCACGAGCCACCCTCCGAAGATGGGCCCCAACGCGGCGCCACCGGAGAACCCCGCGGCCCAGACCGCCACGGCCAGCCGCCGGCGGTTGGGTTCGGGGAAGATGTTGCGGATCAGGGACAGCGTGGACGGCATCAGCATGGCGCCGAAGAAGCCGAGCCCCGCCCGCCCTGCGATCAGCCACTCAGCGGCGGGCGCGAAGGCTGTCACCGCGGAGACTGCCGCGAAACCGGCGCTGCCGATGAACAGCAGCCGCCGGCGGCCAATCCGGTCGCCCAGGCTACCCATCGCGACCAGCAGGCCGGCCAGGACCAGGGGGTATGTGTCGACGATCCACAGCAGTTCCACTCCGGAGGCGTCCAGGCTGCGCGCGATCGCCGGCAGCGCGAACGTGAGGGCGGTGTTATCCACGGCAACGAGCAGCACCGGAAACATCAGCAGGGCCAGGGCCAGCCAGTCGCGCCACGCCGGGCGCGGAGCGGAGGTGGTGCCGCGGGTGGTACCGGAGGTCGACGGGCGGTAGGAGACGGTCATCGAATAACTGTACCGTCTGGACGGTACAGTTAAGAAATTGGCGGTGCGCCGGGCATGATGGGAGCCATGGCCAGAAAACCCGTCGCCCGTGAAGCCGTCCTCGACGCCTTCGAGTCCCTGCTCATCACCGAGGGGGAGCGGGCCGCCACCCTCGACGCGGTAGCCAGGCTGGCCGGCGTCTCCAAGGGCGGTCTGCTGTACCATTTCCCCACCAAGGACGCCATGATCACGGTGCTGCTGGAGCGCCTGGACCGGCTCCTCGCCGACGACCTCGCCGCCATGGCCGCTGCGCCCGAAGGGGCCGCCGCGTACTTCATCAAGTCCTCGGTGTGGGCCGACACCCCACTGGACCGGGTCTTTGTGGCCGCCACCCGGCTGGCCGAAGTGGCACACGCCGAGACCCTGCAACGGATGGCAGGCGTGCAGGCGAGCTGGCTGGCCCTCCTCGCGGCGGACGTCGGCCCCGCGATGGCCAAGCCCGTTCTCTATCTGGGGGACGGGCTGTACTTCAATGCGATGCTCGCCCGGGGACCGGGCGGGGCGCCGACGGAAATGGCGGGCGACGTCGAAAGCCTGCTGGCCGCCGTCGAACGGCTGCGCGGCTGACGGGCGGGGCCGTATATGTCGCGGCTCCGGCGTCACTGGTTTGCGGACCTTGCCCCCGGCGTAGGACAATAAGTCTGTGACTATGGTCACGAGCAATTGAATATGCCTTTGATCTGCGGCGGGAGAGTTCTGCAAGTAGGTACAAGCAGGCGCCGTAGGAGCAAATCCTCCCCAGGAATCTCTCAGGCCCATGTACCGCCGCGGCAAGGCAACTCTGGAAAGTAGCACGTGCGTTATCTGACGCGACGTGCTCACCGACGGTGCAAGCGGAGCCCCGCATAGCGGCTGCGCGGAAACTCTCAGGTCCAATACAGAGCGGGGAGGAACCCGAATCAATGTGGCGTACCGTGCGCCGCCTTAGTTATGGAGTTCCTAGTGACTGTTACCTCAGCCTCCACGTCCTTCGTTGACCGGCATATTGGCGCCCGCCGCCAGGCCGACGTCGCCGCCATGCTCAAGGCAGTCGGCTACGACACCGTCAACGACCTTGTGGACACCGCCGTACCGAAGGACATCCGGCAGGATTCTGACCTGGCGCTGGGCGTAGCGCTCAGCGAAGTGGAAGTCCTCGCCGAGCTGCGCACGCTGGCCTCGAAGAACAAGACCGCCGTCCAGATGATCGGCCAGGGCTACTTCGACACCGTCACCCCGGCCGTCATCCGCCGGAACATCCTCGAAGCCCCGGCCTGGTACACCGCCTACACGCCCTACCAGCCGGAAATCTCCCAGGGCCGGCTCGAGGCGCTGCTGAACTTCCAGACCATGGTCCAGGACCTCGTGGGCCTGCCGATCGCCAACGCCTCGCTCCTGGACGAAGCCACCGCCGTTGCCGAAGCCGTCCTGATGATGCGCCGGGCCAACAAGAACAAGGCCGCCCACGACGGCAAGACCGTCCTCGACGCCGACTGCCTCCCGCAGACCATCGCGATCGTCAAGGGCCGCGCCGAGGCCCTCGGCTTCGAAGTTGAGGTCGCCGATCTGTCCAAGGGCCTGCCCAAGGGCGTTATCAACGGCGTCGTGCTGCAGCAGCCGGGCGTCTCCGGCCGCGTCTTCGACCACACCGCCGTCATTGCCGAGGCCAAGGAACGCGGCGCCCTCGTCACCGTGGCCGCGGACCTGCTGTCCCTGACCCTGATCACCCCTCCCGGCGAGCAGGGGGCCGACATCGCCGTCGGCTCCGCGCAGCGCCTCGGTGTGCCGCTGTTCTTCGGCGGCCCGCACGCGGCTTACATGGCCGTCCAGAAGGGCCTGGAGCGCTCCATGCCCGGCCGCCTGGTTGGCGTCTCCAAGGACAACGCCGGCATCCCCGCCTACCGGCTGGCGCTGCAGACCCGCGAGCAGCACATCCGCCGCGAGAAGGCCACGTCCAACATCTGCACCGCCCAGGCGCTGCTGGCCATCGTCGCGTCCTTCTACGCCGTCTACCACGGCCCCGACGGGCTCAAGGCCATCGCCGAGACCACCCACGGCCACGCCAAGACCATCGCCGCCTCGCTCCAGGCTGCCGGCCTGGACGTGCTGCACACCTCCTTCTTCGACACCGTCACCGTGTCCGTGCCGGGCAACGCCGCCGGAATCATCGCCGCCGCCGACGCCAAGGGCATCAACCTGCGCGCCATCGACGCCGACACCGTCGGTATCTCCGCTGATGAAGCCACGACGCCGGCAATCGTCGCCGACGTCGTCGCCGCCTTCGGTGCCACTGTCGCCGAGGACGCCGCGGCCACCGGCTTCGCCCTGGACTCCGCCGTCGAACGSACCTCGGAYTACCTGCAGCACCCGGTGTTCAACACCCACCGCTCCGAAACCCAGCTGCTGCGCTACATCCGGCGCCTCTCGGACCGTGACCTGGCCCTGGACCGCACCATGATCCCGCTGGGCTCATGCACCATGAAGCTGAACGCGACCGCCGAAATGGAAGCCATCTCCTGGCCCGAGTTCGCCTCCATCCACCCGTTCGCCCCGGAGTCCCAGACCGCCGGCTGGCGCGAACTGATCGAAGACCTCGAGGCGCAGCTGACCGAGATCACCGGCTACGACCAGGTCTCCATCCAGCCCAACGCCGGGTCCCAGGGCGAACTCGCAGGGCTCCTCGCGATCCGCGGCTACCACCTCTCCCGCGGCGACGCCCAGCGAACCGTCTGCCTGATCCCCGCCTCGGCGCACGGCACCAACGCCGCGTCCGCTGTCCTGGCCGGCATGAAGGTCGTTGTGGTGGCCACGGCCTCCGACGGCACGATCGACCACGCCGACCTGACCGCCAAGATCGAACAGCACCGCGACGCGCTGTCCTGCATCATGATCACCTACCCSTCCACGCACGGGGTCTACGACGCCGACGTCCGCGAGGTCTGCGACGCCATCCACGCAGCCGGCGGCCAGGTCTACATCGACGGCGCCAACCTGAACGCCCTGGTCGGCCTCGCCCAGCCTGGCCAGTTCGGCGGCGACGTCTCGCACCTGAACCTGCACAAGACCTTCTGCATCCCGCACGGAGGCGGCGGACCCGGCGTCGGCCCGGTCGCAGCCAAGGCCCACCTGGCACCCTTTATGCCGGGCAACGCCGCGGACCCGGCCAACGGCGCCGACGGCACCCCGATCTCCGCATCCCGCTACGGTTCGGCCGGCGTGCTGCCGATCTCCTGGGCCTACGTGAAGCTCATGGGCGGGGCCGGCCTGACCGAGGCCACCAAGTCCGCCCTGCTCGCCGCGAACTACATCGCGACCCGGCTCAACGAGTTCTTCCCGGTGCTCTACACCGGTGAGGGCGGCCTGGTGGCGCACGAGTGCATCCTGGACCTGCGCGAACTCACGGCCAAGACCGGCGTGACCGCCGAGGACGTCGCCAAGCGCCTGATCGACTACGGCTTCCACGCCCCGACCCTGGCGTTCCCGGTGGCCGGCACCCTGATGGTGGAGCCCACCGAATCCGAGGACCTCGGCGAGATCGACCGGTTCATCACCGCCATGATCACCATCCGCAAGGAAATCGACCAGGTGGCCCACGGCGAATTCACCGTCGAGCACAGCCCGCTGCGCAACGCACCGCACACCGCCGCGGCCGCCGTGTCCACCGACTGGGACCGGGCCTACCCGCGCGAGCAGGCCGTGTTCCCGGTCCACACCCTCCGCCAGGACAAGTACTTCCCGCCGGTCGGCCGGATCGACGGCGCTGCCGGCGACCGTAACCTCATCTGCTCCTGCCCTCCCCTCGAAGCCTTCGAAGAGGACACCGCAGACCACTCCGCCACCTCCGACTCCGCCAACTAAGGACAGCCACCGATGACTGAGAACTACACGGCTCTGTACGAAGAGCACAAGAAGGCCGGCGCGTCCTTCACCGATTTCGGCGGCTGGCAGATGCCGCTGAAGTACACCTCCGAACTGGCCGAGCACCACGCCGTCCGCAACGCAGCGGGCCTGTTCGACCTCTCCCACATGGGCGAAGTCTGGGTCACCGGCCCGGACGCCGCCGCGTTCCTCGACTACGCCCTCGCCGGCAAACTCTCCGCCATGGCCGTGGGCAAGGCCAAATACTCGCTGATCTGCCAGGAAGACGGCGGCATCATCGATGACCTCATCACGTACCGCCGCGGCGACGAGAAGTTCCTCGTCGTCCCGAACGCCGGCAACGCCAAGGTGGTCGCCGCCGCGCTCGCCGAACGGGCTGCCAACTTCAACGTCACGGTGGAGGACGTCTCCGCCGAGACCTCCCTCATCGCGGTCCAGGGMCCSAAAGCSGARGCRATCCTGCTCCGCCTGGTCCCSGCCGCSCAGCACGRGCTCGTCACSGRSCTGAAGTACTACGCCGCCGTCGASGTCCCCTTTATGGTCGCCGGCACGAGCCAGGAGCTGCTGCTGGCCCGCACCGGGTACACCGGCGAGGACGGCTTCGAGATCTATGTCCCGAACGACGACGCCGCCGCCCTCTGGCAGGCGCTGCTCGCCATCGCCGAAGACGGCGAGTTGACACCGGCGGGGCTCGCATGCCGCGACTCGCTGCGCCTGGAGGCCGGCATGCCGCTCTACGGCAACGAGCTTTCCCGCGAGGGCAACCCTTACTCCGCTGGCCTGGGACCCGTCGTCGCGCTCTCCAAGGAAGGCGACTTCGTGGGCAAAGCAGCCCTGGCGGCATTGAAGGAAGCCGGCGCCGGGTCCACCACCGGGCGTAAGCTCGTCGGGCTCAAGGGCCTGGGCCGCCGGGCCGGCCGCGGCCACTACCCGGTCCTCAAGGACGGCGCCGTCGTCGGTGAAGTGACCTCGGGCCAGCCCTCGCCGACCCTCGGCTACCCGGTGGCCATGGCCTACGTCGACGTCGAGCTGGCCGAGCCCGGCACGGCCCTGGACGTCGACCTCCGGGGCAAGGCCGAGCCGTTCGAAGTTGTCGCACTGCCGTTCTACAAGCGCCAGAAGTAGCCCTCCAGTCCCGGAGCCGTGGCTGGCTCCGGGACCGTCCGGCCGCAGCGGTTCCCGAGTCCGGGACCGGCAGGCCCCGGTTTTCACGCGTGCTCGCTCGTCCCTCGCTTAGACGCACGCTTTCGAAAACCGCGGCCAGCCAGCCCCTCAAGGTCAGCCGCCCTTCCGTTCCAAGCGCCATTGGGGGTGCATTGGAACTCCAAGGTGCTACACGAACGGCCACTGGTTCTTTCCGGAGAACTGTTGGCCCCGAAAACGGAACTGGATAGCGGCGGGGGAGGGGATTCCGGAAGCATGCGTCTAAGCGAGGAACGAGCGAGCATGCGGAGGAATCGCCTCCCCCGCCACCCCACCCGGCCACAGCTAACGTGGCCCATGACTTTCAAACGCAAAGGAAAAAACCATGGCAAAAGTTGCCCCTGAACTGCAGTACTCCGACGAGCACGAGTGGGTTGCCCGGGACGCGGGATCGAACACCGTGTCCATCGGCATCTCCGCCGTCGCCACTGACGCCCTCGGCGACATCGTCTACGTTGACCTGCCCGAGGTTGGTTCCGCGGTGACCGCCGGCGAGACCTGCGGCGAGGTCGAGTCGACCAAGTCCGTGTCCGACCTGTACGCACCCGTCACGGGCGAAGTGCTCGAGATCAACGACGCCGTCGTCGCTGATCCCGCGCTGATGAACAGTGATCCGTACGGTGCGGGCTGGCTGTTCAAGGTAGCCGTGGAGTCCGAAGGCCCGCTGCTGTCCGCACAGGAGTAC
>NZ_JBFTNO010000155.1:0-7366 GCF_056397525.1 Arthrobacter sp. 05L45_2
CTTCCACTCTAGGTCACTTTCGGCCTGATGGGTGGAAAGAAGACGCCGGTGCGGCCCATTTCTCCTGAGCTGCACCGGCGCCGTGTGGCAGTCGTTTACCGGACCGCCGTGGTGTTACTTCGTGAGCGCCTGCGGCTTGATCTTGCGGGAGTCAAGCACCTGGTCGATCAGCCCGTAGCTCATGGCCTCGGCGGCCGTGAGGATCTTGTCACGCTCGATGTCGTTGTTGACCTGCTCCGAGGTGCGGCCGGAGTGCTTGGCCAGGGTGTCCTCCAGCCAGGAGCGCATCCGCATGACCTCGGCGGCCTGGATCTCCAGGTCGGAGGCCTGTCCGCCCTGTCCGCCGGAGAGGGCGGGCTGGTGGATCAGGACACGGGCGTTCGGCAGGGCCAGGCGCTTGCCCGGGGTACCGGCGGCCAGGAGCACGGCGGCGGCACTGGCTGCCTGGCCCAGGCAGACCGTCTGGATCTCCGGGCGGATGTACTGCATGGTGTCGTAGATGGCCGTCATGGCCGTGAAGGAACCGCCCGGGGAGTTGATGTACAGCGTGATGTCGCGGTCCGGGTCCGTGGACTCGAGAACCAGCAGCTGCGCCATGATGTCATCCGCGGAGGCGTCGTCGACCTGGACACCCAGGAAGATGATGCGGTCCTCGAACAGCTTGGTGTAAGGATCCTGGCGCTTGAAGCCGTAGGGGGTCCGCTCTTCAAACTGCGGCAGCACGTAGCGGCTGGTCGGCAGGTTGCCGGCAGTCGATCCGAAGTTGTAGTTCATGTTCGTTGCTCCTGAAGTCGGTTCTGGCTGCGTGCCGGTTAGTTTTCGGTTTCGGCGTCGGCGTTGGTTCCGCCGCCGCCGGCCACGGACCCGGCGTGCGCCGCGATCTTGTCGAAGAAGCCGTATTCCAGGGCTTCGGGCGCCGTGAACCACTTGTCGCGGTCGTTGTCCTTGAGGATGGTCTCCACGGTCTGGCCGGTCTGCTCGGCGGTCAGCTCGGCCATGACCTTCTTCATGTGCAGGATCAGCTCGGCCTGGATCTTGATGTCGGAGGCGGTGCCGCCGATCCCGCCGGAGGGCTGGTGCATCAGGATGCGGGCATTCGGGGTGGCGTAGCGCTTGCCCTTCGTGCCGGAGGAGAGCAGGAACTGGCCCATCGAGGCGGCCAGGCCGGTGGCGACGGTGACGACGTCGTTCGGGATGAACTGCATCGTGTCGTAGATGGCCATACCGGCGGTGACGGAGCCGCCMGGCGAGTTGATGTAGAGGTAGATGTCCTTCTCRGGGTYYTCWGCCGAGAGSARSAGSAGCTGSGAGCAGATCGCGTTGGCGTTYTCGTCRCGGACCTCGGAGCCGAGCCAGATGATGCGCTCTTTCAGCAGGCGGTTGTAAATGTAGTTATCCTGGGCGGCCGGATCGACGGTAGCCATCCGGGGTGCCCCTGCTTGCTGTGACATGTGTACTTACCTCTCGCTGGCGACGGTGACACCACTGGACGGCATCACTGAACTTTCCTACATGGACACTAACGGTTTTCGGACCCGCTTTGTGCTCCGGCGCAGGGCTGTTCGCTGACGGCGCACGATTGCCCGGAGGGGTTCATTGCAGGCTTAAAAAGCCGCACCCCCGGATCGATGATCCGGGGGTGCGGGCAGATACTGCGGGAACTATTGGTGCTAGAACTTCACGGCCGCGGGGTCGTCGTTCTTCGGTGCTTCCGCTGCCGCGGCGTCGTCGGCGGACTCGTCGGCGCTCTCGGCTTCGAAGGAGGCCTCTTCGCCGCCGGGGCGGACGAAGTCGCTGAGGTCGATCTTGTTGCCCTCAGTGTCCGTGACCTCGGCCTGGCCCAGGACCACGGCGAGTGCCTTGCGGCGACGAACCTCGGAAACCATCATCGGAACCTGGCCGCTCTGATCGATGATCTGCGCGAACTGGTTCGGGTCCATGCCGTACTGGCTGGCCGTGGTGACGATGTAGTCGATCAGCTCGTTCTGGSTGACGYTSACKTCTTCCTTGTCAGCGATGGCGTCGAGGATGATCTCGTTCTGGAAGGCACGCTCGGTGTTGGCCTTGACCTCGGCGCGGTGCTCTTCGGTGTCGTGATCGCCTTCACCGTGGGAGTTCTCGGCGCTGAAGTGCTGCTCGAGCTGCTCTTCGACGACGGAGTCCGGAACCGGGATCTCGACGAGCTCGACGAGCTTGTCCAGGACCTTGTCGCGGGCCTCGACGCCCTGCTCGACCGTCTTGGAGTCGGCGGCCTGCTTGGCGAGGTCCTCGCGGAGTTCGGCCAGCGTGTCGAATTCGGAAGCCAGCTGGGCGAAGTCGTCATTGGCCTCGGGGAGCTCGCGCTCCTTGACGGCCTTGACGGCAACCTTGACCTGGGCCGATTCGCCGGCGTGGYCGCCGCCCACGAGGGTCGTGTCGAAGATGGCGTCCTCGTCGGCGCTGAGGCCGGTGACGGCCTCGTCGAGGCCTTCGAGCATGGTGCCGGCGCCAACCTGGTAGGAGAGGCCGGAAGCGGAGTCAACCTCGGCCCCGTCGATCGAGGCGTTGATGTCGATCGTCAGGAAGTCGCCGTCGGCGGCGGGACGGTCCACGGACTTGAGCGTGCCGAAGCGGCCGCGCAGCTCATCGAGGGCCTTGTCGACGTCGGAGTCGGACGACTCGGCGGCAGCGACCTCAACCTTGATACCGGAGTAATCCGGGAGTTCGATCTCCGGGCGGATGTCCACCTCGGCGTGGAACTTCAGTTCGCCGTCGGTTGCGGACGGGTCGGGAACCTCGGTGATCTCAACCTCGGGACGGCTCAGCGGGCGGATGCCGGTTTCCTGGACAGCGGCCTGGTACCAGCCGTTGAGGCCTTCGTTGATGGCCGTCTCGAGGACGTAGCCGCGGCCAACGCGCTGGTCAATGAGCTTGGAGGGGACTTTGCCCTTGCGGAACCCGGGAACCTGGATCTGCGAAGCTACAGTCTTGTATGCCTCTGCGATGCTGGGCTTCAATTCCTCAAAGGGGACCTCAACATTGAGCTTGACCCGCGTRGGGGTGAGGTTCTCGACAGCGCTCTTCACAGTCTAAGTACTCCTGGTGTGGGGGGATGGGGTTCTGCAACGCCACGGTGCGGCAGTTGCTGCAGAGTCGGGGTGACAGGATTYGAACCTGCGACTTCCTGCTCCCAAAGCAGGCGCTCTAGCCAAGCTGAGCTACACCCCGTAAGTGCACAGAACAGTCTACGGTCATACTGTGCTGATTTGCACATTTGACACTGGGGGCCTGAATTGGGTTTAGTTGTATCCGGCTTCAACAGCCGCCCGGAAGTTTTGCCGAAGTTCCAGCAAATTCCCGGGGACGTAGCTTAATGGTAAAGCCTCAGTCTTCCAAACTGATTACGCGGGTTCGATTCCCGTCGTCCCCTCCGATATATGACGAAAAAGCCCCTCCCGCCGGAGGGGCTTTTTCATGCTTCCCGGTGCGTTCAGGCCGACTGGCAGGCCGGGCACCAGTAGAGCTTCCGGGCGCCGTGTTCGGTCAGCGCCACGGCTGTTCCGCAGTCCCGGCACTCCTGGCCGTGCCGGCGGTAGACGAAGTGCGCGTCCTCGGGGTCCGGCAGGGTGCGGGTGCCGGCTCCGTTCCCGTCTGCGCCGACGACGACGGGGGTTCCTCCGGCGCTCGTCGATGTCCAGTAGCGCGGCGGCGTGGTGATGATCCGGCCGTCGCGGACGCCGTCGGACATCACGGCAACGGTGTCGTCCCACAGTTGCGCGGCCGCTTCGGCCGGCAGCGCGTTGCCGGGCCGCCAGGGGTCCAACCGTTGCCGGAACAGCAGTTCGGCGCGGTAAACGTTTCCTACGCCGGCGATGAATTTCTGGTCCATCAGCAGAGTGGCCAGCGGAGTGCGGCTCCTGGCCAGGCGCGCAACGAATGCCTCCCGGTCCCCCGGAAGGTTCCGCAGCGGATCCGGACCCAGCCGGGCCAGCACGGCGTCTACCTCGGCCTCGGTCAGGGTTTCACACGTGGTCGCTCCGCGCAGGTCCGCCCAGCCGTGGGCTCCCACCAGCCGCACCCGGACGGCGGCCACCGGGGCGGGAGGTCCGGCATAGGCGGGCTCGGCGCCGCCGTCGCTGTAAGTTTCCCGCTCCCCCACCTTTCGCGGCGCCCCGATGCTGGACGCACCGCGGAACCCGTCGTCCCCGCCGAAGTTCCAGGCCCCGTACAGGCCCAGATGGACGTGCAGGACCATCCCGTGGTCAAAGCCGAGGAAGAGATGCTTCCCGTGCGCAACGGAACTGGTCAGGACGTGCCCGTCCAACTGCGCGGCGCCCTGGCTGAAGCGTCCCTGCGGGCTCGACACAGCGAGCCGCTCCCCCGCGAACACATCGCCAAACTGGCGTGCGAGGCGGTGGACCGAGTGCCCCTCGGGCACTAGGCGACAACCTCGCCGGTGGTCTCGTAGATGGCGATCTTGCCGATCCGGCGGACGTGCCGCTCGTCGTGGCTGAACGGTTCGGCCAGGAACGCCTYGATGATGCCCGTGGCTTCCTCGACGCTGTGCTGGCGGCCGCCGACGGCCACTACGTTGGCGTCGTTGTGTTCGCGGGCCAGCTTCGCGGTGGACAGGTTCCAGGCCAGGGCGGCCCGGACGCCTTTGACCTTGTTCGCCGCGATCTGCTCGCCGTTGCCGGAGCCGCCCAGGACGATGCCCAGGGCGCGGGTGCCGGCTTCCTGGTCGGCGACCACCGCGCGGGCAGCGTTGATGCAGAAGGACGGGTAGTCATCCAGCGCGTCATAGACCTTCGGGCCGTGGTCCACGACGTCGTAGCCCAGGGCGCTGAGGTGGCCCACCAGGTGGGCGCTGAGCTCCATGCCGGCGTGGTCGGTAGCGATGTGAACGCGCGGGAAGTCCGGTGCAGTGGTCACGGCAGATCCGTTCTGTGGGGCGCCGGCGGTCTCGTGGCGCTGCTGATCAGGGCTACTCCAAGCCTACTAGGGCCGGGAGGCCGGCGCCCCGCCGTTGCGGCGTGCCCGGGCCGCCACCCGGGTCAGCGTCCGCGCCATGTTTTCGGCGGTCRTGGCGCTTCCGCCGCTCACCGCCAGGCGCCGGCCATCGGCCCGGTCGACGACGACGGCGGGGCCGCTGCTGACCAGCATCGCCGACGTCGTGCCGTGGCTGCGGTAGCCCCAACCGCCATAGTCGGCGGCCCTGACCTCCTTCGGCGTCGCCGAATCGATGGCGGCGGCGGGAACATCCATGACCCGGACGAAGCCGGCAGCGAAAACCCGCAGCCCGCTACGGTCAACCCTGATGCGGGCAAACAGGAACACGGCGGCCAGCAGGGCGACGGCCACCAGGAGGGCAGCCAGCCATGGCACCGCGACGGTAAGCAGGGCCGCGGGAAACAGCGTGGCGATCCCGAGCATCACAAACACCGAGCTGCGCGCGTGGACCCACAGGCTCACCGAGTCCCCGGCCAGCTCGGGGTCGAGCTCGTGCTGCAGCGCCGCCCGCACCGCCCGTTCGTCATCCGTGGACCAGCGCTCGTCCGCTTTGAACACAAAGCCCATGACCACCCCGAGCCCCAGGGCCGCCCCGCTGCCCATGGCCAGGACAACGACGTCGACGCGGGACTCCCGGGCGTTCGCCAGTCCCAGCTGGCCCACCAGGACGGCGGCAAGGACGGTGGTGACGAAGAGGCTCACGGCCAGCCCCGCTCCCATCATGAACCTGCGCATCAGCGCCGGGCGGGACAGCGGCGCCGCCTGCAGCAGAACCGCCCAGCCCACCAGCACGATCATGCCGGCGCCGGTACCCACCACGGCGCCAAAGGGCGCGAAGTCCGCCGCTCCGGCGTCGGTCCACCGGACCGCGAGGGGCTCGGGAAGGTCCGGGCGGATCAGGAAAGCGCACACCACAAAGGCCGCTGCCAGCATCAGCGGGAAGCCGACGGCGAACCGCAGGGCCCKGGCGTCRACGGAATCCTGGATCTTTCCCATACAGCCAACGCTACCCCTGCCGGGGCCGCCCGGTGAGGACTCGCTGTGACGGGCGCAACTTGCCAACCGACCTCATCGTGAAAGAATAATTTCACAGTATCGTTCCCACCACTCCTGGAGGCACCCTTTGCCCGGTATGAACCTCACGCGCGCCGAAGCCCGCGAGCGCGCCGAACTGATCGCCGTCGAGTCCTACGAGGTCAGCCTGGACCTGACCCGCGGCGAGAAGGTCTTCGGATCCACCACCGCCGTCACATTCACGGCGAAGCCGGGGTCCTCGACCTTCATCGACGCCGTTACCCACACGGTCCACAGCGTCACCCTGAACGGCCGTGAGCTGGATCCCGCTGAGGTCTCCGACGGCATCCGCATCCAACTCCCCGACCTGGAGGCCAGCAACGAACTCCTGGTGGTCGCCGATGCGCCGTACATGAACACCGGCGAAGGACTGCACCGGTTCGTGGACCCGGTGGATAACGAGGTCTACCTATACACCCAGTTCGAGGTTCCCGATTCCCGCCGTATGTTCGCCGTCTTCGAACAGCCCGACCTGAAGGCCAGCTTCACGTTCACCGTCACCGCCCCCTCGCATTGGGACGTTGTCTCCAACTCCCCCACGCCCGAGCCGGTGGAAACCCTCCCCGGCGAGGACGGCGGGGCCCGCTCAGTCTGGGAGTTTGCGCCCACCCCGCGGCTCTCCTCCTACGTCACCGCCCTGATCGCCGGCCCGTACCAGTCGGTCCGCAGCGAGGTGAAGTCCGCAGACGGCAAGGTCACGCCGCTGGGCGTCTTCGCCCGCAAGTCCCTGATGCAGTACCTGGACGCGGACAACATTTTCGACCTCACCCGCCAGGGCTTCGAGTTCTTCGAGGCGCAGTTCGGCTGCCCGTACCCGTTCGAGAAGTACGATCAGCTCTTTGTGCCCGAATTCAACGCCGGGGCCATGGAGAACGCCGGCGCCGTCACCATCCTCGAAGGCTACGTCTTCCGCAGCAAGGTCACCGATGCCCAGGTGGAGCGCCGCGCCATCACCGTGCTACACGAACTGGCACACATGTGGTTCGGCGACCTCGTGACGATGCGCTGGTGGAACGACCTGTGGCTCAACGAGTCCTTCGCGGAGTACATGTCCCACCTGGCCGCCGTCGAGAACACGAAGTTCGACCACGCCTGGACCACGTTCGCCTCGGTGGAGAAGTCCTGGGCCTACCGCCAGGACCAGCTGCCCACAACGCACCCGATCTTCGCCGAGATCAACGACCTCCAGGACGTCGAGGTGAACTTCGACGGCATCACCTACGCCAAGGGCGCCTCGGTGCTGCGCCAGCTCGTCGCCTGGGTCGGCCCGGAGGAGTTCATGGCCGGCGTGCGCGAGTACTTC
>NZ_JBFTNO010000156.1:0-7304 GCF_056397525.1 Arthrobacter sp. 05L45_2
CGGCGGTGCTGTTCGCTGGCCGTGGCGGGCAGGGCCTCTCCAGCGGGTAAACTCGAACGGGACCGTTCCTGTAGCGGTCCTCTTTAACATCACCCTGTTTTCCTTCTGAAAGGCGAGCTGTGCTGCGCACACACGACCTCGGATCCCTTCGCTCCGAGCACATTGGACAAACCGTAACCCTCGCCGGCTGGGTCGGCCGGCGTCGTGACCACGGTGGTGTCGCATTCGTGGACCTGCGCGACGCTTCGGGCGTCTCCCAGGTGGTCGTCCGCGAAGAAGAGGTCTTCCACAATCTCCGCAACGAGTTCGTGCTTCAGATCATCGGCACCGTCGCCAAGCGTCCCGAGGGCAACGAGAACCCCTCGCTGGCCACCGGCGAGATCGAGGTCATGGCCGAAAAGGTCACCATCCTCAACACCTCGGACCCGCTGCCGTTCCAGATTGACGAGCACGTTGAAGTGGGCGAGGAAGCACGGCTCAAGCACCGCTACCTGGACCTGCGCCGCCCCGGCCCCGCCCGCAACCTGCGCCTGCGCTCCGAGGCGAACCGGGTGGCGCGCGAATTGCTGCACCAGGACGGCTACGTCGAGATCGAGACGCCCACACTGACGCGGTCAACGCCGGAAGGTGCCCGCGACTTCGTGGTGCCCGCCCGCCTCGCGCCGGGATCCTGGTACGCCCTGCCGCAGTCCCCGCAGCTGTTCAAGCAGCTCCTGCAGGTCGGTGGCTTCGAGAAGTACTACCAGATTGCGCGCTGCTACCGGGACGAGGACTTCCGCGCGGACCGCCAGCCGGAGTTCACCCAGCTCGACATCGAAGCCAGCTTCGTGGAGCAGGACGACATCATTGGCCTCGGCGAGAACATCGTTAAGGCGCTCTGGAAGCTGATCGACGTCGAGATCCCCACCCCGATCCAGCGCATCACCTACAACGACGCGATGGCCCGCTACGGCTCTGACAAGCCGGACCTGCGCTTCGGCCTGGAGCTGACCGAACTCACCGAGTTCTTCAAGGACACGAACTTCGGCGTCTTCAAGGCTCCCTACGTCGGYGCCGTCGTGATGCCCGGCGGAGCCTCGCAGGCCCGCCGCGCCCTCGACGCCTGGCAGGAATGGGCCAAGCAGCGCGGCGCCAAGGGCCTCGCGTACGTCCTCTTCAAGGAAGACGGCGAACTCGCCGGCCCCGTAGCCAAGAACCTGACCGAGACCGAACGGGCCGGGCTCGCGGAGGCCGTCGGCGCCAACCCCGGCGACTGCATCTTCTTCGCCGCCGGCGAGAAGACCCCGTCCCGTGCCCTGCTCGGCGCGGCACGTGTGGAGATCGGCCACCGGACCGGCCTGATCAACCCCGCCGACTGGGCCTTCTGCTGGGTGGTCGACGCGCCGATGTTCGAACCCGCCGCCGCCGCAGTGGCCTCCGGCGACGTAGCTGTCGGCGCCGGCAAGTGGACGGCCGTGCACCACGCCTTCACCTCGCCGAAGCCGGAGTTCATGGACAGCTTCGACACCGACCCGGAAACCGCGCTGGCCTACGCCTACGACATTGTCTGCAACGGCAACGAAATCGGCGGCGGTTCCATCCGTATCCACCAGGGCGACATCCAGGAGCGGGTCTTCAAGGTCATGGGCCTCTCGCACGAGGACGCCCAGGAGAAGTTTGGCTTCCTGCTCGAGGGCTTCAAGTTCGGCGCGCCCCCGCACGGCGGCATCGCGTTCGGCTGGGACCGCGTGGTCTCGCTGCTCGCCGGCGTGGACTCCATCCGCGACGTCATCGCGTTCCCGAAGTCCGGCGGCGGCTACGACCCGCTGACCCAGGCGCCCGCGCCCATCACGGCGCAGCAGCGCAAGGAAGCCGGCGTCGACTTCAAACCGGAAACCAAGAAGGACGACGGCTCCAAGTAGCCTGAGTTGACTGGCAGCACGTGGCTCCCCGGGAAACCGGGGGGCCATTGCTGTCGGCGGACTGGATATTGAGGGAAGAGGACCGCATGGGACACGATGCGCCCGCCGCGCTGGAGGCACTCATGGATGCCGCGTGGCCGGCCGCCGACCGGGCGGACACCGCCGGGTGGGTGCTCCGCGCCGCCGCCGGAGTGACGCAGCGCGCCAACTCCGTCTGGCCCCGCGAACCCGGAGCGGACCCGCATGCGCAGCAGGCTGCGCTCCGGGAAGCGCGGCTCTGGTACCGGACTCGCCRCCAGCCCTTGATATTCCAGGTCTTTGACGGCGCAGAGTCCGGGCCGTTGAACACGCTCCTCGACACCGAAGGCTTCACCCGGCAGTCCGAAACCCTCGTGATGGCCCGGCACGGCGCGGGTACAGGCACCGGCGTCGCAGCGGGTGACCGCGGCGCCGTCGAACTCTCCAACGAGCCATCGGGGGAGTGGCTGCGGCTCTGGTGGAGCGTGGACGGCCGGGGCGACGATGCTGCCCTCGAGGTGGCCCGCGGCATCCTGACGGGCTGCCCGGCGCTATACGCACTTGTGCGGGACGACGACGGCGTCCCCGCCGCCGTCGGACGCCTCGCCCTGCCGGTGCTCGCCCCCGGGCGCTCCGTCGACACCCCGGCCGCGGATAGCAGTCAGTGGGGAGGGGTGTACTGCATGGCGACCCGTCCGGACGCACGGTGCCGGGGCTTCGGCGCGCGGGTACTGCAGGCCCTGCTGGACGACGGCAGCCGCATCGGCCTGGCGGGCTACTGGTTGCTCGTTACGGCGGCCAACACTGGCGCGCGGCAACTCTACGGCCGGGCCGGATTCACGGAGTCAGGCCGCTACCTCTACCGGCAGGAACGGCCCAAGCGCCACCTGACCGGCTGCTGACCCGCCCCACCACCCCGGGCCACCACCCGGCGCCATCACTCCGGGCCATTTCGACGGTTCCCTGTGCACTAGACGTATCTTCGCGTCGAGTAGGCACGGAACCGTCGAAACGGCCCGGCCCAGGCGGTGCTCAGGTGGCGCGCGAGGCGTCGCGGGGCGGGGCCTACGACGGCGGGTCGGTGACGTGGATCCGCACTGCGCAAACGTCGGCCGCGGCCTTCTTCAGCACCACCGCGCGCGGGTCCGGGACGTCCAGGAATGCCAGCCGGTCGAGCCCCGCATAACCTTTCAGCACGGGTTCGGCGAGCACCTCGTCGGCCAGGGTACGGTCCCCGCCCGGAGCCAGGTACTCGATGCTGTGGTCCGCGAAAATCCGGGCGGCGTGTGCGGCCACCGCCTCGACCAGGGCGTCCGCCTGGTTTGCCCGGCGCCGCGCAAACCGTTGCTGGGACCATCCGCCCGCTGCGGTGCGGGACTGCACGTGCCGGGTACCGGTCTTGGACGCGAGTACCCGCCCCTCGGAAACCGCCGCCACCGAATACCCGCCGCGGCGCACCAGGACCAGGCCCAGGCGCCGGGGCTGCGACGCCAACGACGCGAGCCGGGCAACCGGACCATCGCCGCGGCCCGGCCTGCCGGCGTCGGGCCACGGGGGCTGCAACAACGCCACGGCGCCGTCGGCCGCCACCAGCTGCAGGCCTGCGTCCAGTGATTCTTCCCGCAAATCGCCATGGCTGGCGCGGAACCTCTCCACCCAGCCGGCCAGCCGGTCGCCGGAGACGAATGCCACACGGGTCTCGGGGCTGGGCATGGCGGGGTCTCCAGTGTGAGGGGAAGGGGCGRCCGCCGTGTCGGGGCGGCCGCGGAACTAGAAGTAGCCTATCTATGTGGATGATCTCTTTGGCGCAGGACAGGACAACGCGTCCGCCAACAACGACGACGCCGACGAGGCCGGCCGGTCCCCGTCGAGCGGGAACTCCACCCCGCGCAGCCCCCTGGCGGTCCGCATGCGGCCGCGGAGCCTCGACGACGTCGTAGGCCAGCAGCACCTCCTGGGCCAAGGGTCGCCACTACGCCAGCTGGCTGCCGGCAGCGACGCCACCGGACCGGCGGGGCCGAGCTCACTGATTCTCTGGGGCCCCCCGGGGACGGGTAAGACCACCCTCGCCCACGTCATCGCCAAGGGTCCGGGGCGCAAGTTCGTTGAGCTCTCCGCGATCACCGCCGGAGTGAAGGACGTACGGCGCGTGATGGACGAGGCGCTCACCGCCCGGGACCTGTATAAAACCACCACCKTGCTCTTCCTGGACGAGATCCACCGCTTCAACAAGGCCCAGCAGGATGCGTTGCTTCCTGGCGTCGAAAACCGCTGGGTGGTGCTGGTCGCGGCCACCACGGAGAACCCGTCGTTCTCGGTGGTGTCGCCGCTGTTGTCCCGTTCGCTGCTGCTGACCCTCAAGCCACTCACCGACGCCGACGTCGAGGGGTTGCTCCGCCGGGCCGCCGAGGACGTCCGCGGCCTCAACGGCAAGGCCGAGCTCGACGACGAGGCCCTGGCCCACCTGGTCCGGCTCTCGGGCGGGGACGCCCGCCGGGCGCTGACGGCCCTGGAAGCCGCTGCCGGCGTCGCCTTCGGGGACGCGGACGACGCCGACGGCACCGCCGCGGAGCCTGCGGTCAGGATCGAGCTCAAGCACACGGAACGTGCCCTCGACGTCGCCTCGGTGCGCTACGACCGGGCCGGGGACCAGCACTACGACGTCGCCAGTGCCTTCATCAAATCCATCCGGGGGTCCGACGTCGACGCCGCACTGCATTACCTCGCCCGGATGCTGGAGGCGGGGGAGGACCCACGGTTCGTGGCCCGCCGGATCGTGATCTCCGCGGCCGAGGACGTGGGAATGGCGGATCCCACCGCGCTGCAGACCGCGGTGGCCGCAGCGCAGGCGGTGCAGCTGATCGGCATGCCCGAGGGSCGSATCATCCTGGCCGARGCCGTGGTGCACCTTGCCACCGCGCCCAAATCCAACGCCGCGTACATGGGGATCAACCAGGCGATCGCGGACGTCAGGGCCGGGCTTGGCAACGGCATCCCCGCCCACCTGCGGGACGCCCACTACCCGGGATCCAAGCAGCTGGGCCACGGCAAGGGCTACAAGTACGCCCATGACGCGCCGCATGCGGTGGCCACGCAGCAGTACCCGCCGGACGACCTCGTGGGCCGGAACTACTACGAACCGACCGGCAACGGCGCCGAGCGGGAGATCTCCACCCGGCTTGAGCGGCTGCGGAAGATCATCCGGGGCAAGTAGGGATCATGCTAGGATTGTCTGTTGTCTGGCAAGGCACGGACGCACAATCCACCGGTTTTCAGCGGTTGACGCTGATGTGATGGGTTTGCCCTGTGCCCAGTAGCAAAAGGCAGCGGTTGGCCRATGCTCTCCATCGTGGAGGCCAGTAACACTGACACACCGCAGATATTGGAAGGACACAAGTGGCTAACAACACTCGTGCTCGCCGTACCGCACGCCTCTCGCGTGCACTCGGCATCGCTTTGACCCCCAAGGCCGCCAAGTACATGGAGCGCCGCCCGTACGGCCCCGGTGAGCATGGCCGTGCCCGCAAGAAGCAGGACTCCGACTACGCCGTACGTCTGCGCGAAAAGCAGCGTCTGCGCGCCCAGTACGGCATCCGCGAAGCCCAGATGACCCGTGCCTTCGAAGAAGCACGCCGCACCAAGGGCCTGACCGGTGAAAACCTGATCGAACTGCTCGAAATGCGTCTCGACGCCCTCGTGCTGCGTGCAGGCTTCGCCCGCACCATCGCCCAGGCCCGCCAGCTGGTTGTGCACCGCCACATCCTGGTTGACGGCATCCGCGTTGACCGTCCGTCTTTCCGCGTCGGTGAGGGCCAGCTGGTCCACGTTCACAGCCGCAGCGAGACCATGCCTCCCTTCCAGGTGGCAGCGGCCGGCGCACACCGCGACGTTCTGCCCATGGTTCCGGCCTACCTGGACGTCAAGCTCGACGCCCTGCAGGCCCGCCTGGTCCGTCGCCCCAAGCGCTCCGAAATCCCCGTGACCTGCGAAGAGCAGCTCGTCGTGGAATTCTACGCACGCTAGATCCAGCGCGACACCTTACAAAGAAGCCCGTGGCAAGCGCCGCGGGCTTCTTTGTATGTAAGGTACTTGGGGGAGTTCTCCGATTGCCGTCCCGGCGCCGGAGGACCTTGCAGGAATCCACGGAGTTTCAAGGAGATGAACGTCTATGACTGGTGGCGATATTGCCGGCCTGATCGCGGCCGGGGTGTTTGCACTGCTGGTGCTGCTGCTCGCCGTGCCGATCCTGAAGCTCGGGGGCGTCTTTGACGAGGTGCGCAGCACCATCCGTTCGATCAGCGACGGCGCCACCCCCCTCATGGATGAGGTCACTGCCACCGTCTCCACTACCAACCAGCAGTTGAAGAAGGTTGACGGGATCTCCTCCAACGTCTCGGATGCCTCCGCCAACATCTCGGCGCTGTCCTCCCTGGTGGCCGCCACCGTCGGTTCCCCGCTGATCAAGGTGGCCGCGTTCAGCTACGGCGTCCGCTCCGCCTTCACGGCCCGCAAGAAACCCGCCACCGGCCGCCGCAGCCGCTGACCACGCCGACCTGACAGGAACTGACATGAACAGGATCATCTGGATGGGCATCGGGGTCGCGATCGGCGTCATCGCCTTCCGCAAGCTCACCGAGGCGCAGTCAACGCTTGGCCCCGAGGGCCTGAACCGTGCCGTCGGCCGCCTCGCCGACGGTGTGTACGATTTCGCCGACGCCGTCCGCGTGGGCATGCGCGAACGGGAGACCGAACTCCGCACGGCCCTCGGCGTGGACGTCGCGGCCGACGCCGGCGCGGACTCCGCCGCCGAGGCCCCCTACGGTGCCCTGCCGGGCCGGGGTGCGGTCCGGCGCTAGCCGGGAGAGAATGAGAAGCACCGGCGTCCCGCGGGATGCCTGCCGGAACCAGTCCGGTATTTCAAGCCTTCCGGAGGCGGCAGCACGGCGTTTGGCGCCACCACCAGCTGCCGGCCAGCATCCGGGAACCAACTATGCAGTGAATATTGAAGGGTAAGTAACCAGGTTATGAAGTCGCAGGAGATCACCAAGCGCTGGATCGACTTTTTTGTCAGCAAGGGCCACACCGCCGTGCCCTCGGCCTCCCTGGTCTCCAGCGACCCCTCCCTGCTGTTCACGGTGGCCGGTATGGTCCCGTTCATTCCGTACCTGACCGCCCGTGAGGAAGCACCCTACTCGCGGGCCACCAGCGTGCAGAAGTGCATCCGGACCGGCGACATCGAGGAAGTCGGCAAGACGGCCCGCCACGGCACCTTCTTCCAGATGTGCGGCAACTTCTCCTTCGGCGATTACTTCAAGGAAGACGCCATCAAGTTCGCCTGGGAACTGCTGACCACCAGCGTTGACGACGGCGGCTACGGCCTTCCGC
>NZ_JBFTNO010000157.1:0-7294 GCF_056397525.1 Arthrobacter sp. 05L45_2
ACGTCGAACCGAGGGCGATCAGGGGCGTGGCGCGGGCCGTAAAGAAGGCCCCGATCAGCTCCGCGACGGCCAGCACGACGGCGGCCGAAACCACCCCCGCCAAGGCGGCGAGCGCGGTAGGTCCAGAGAGCAGCGCGGGCCGCTTGCTGGGCTGCGTGGTGGTGCCGGGCTTCCGGGTGCTGGGCGTCTTCATACAGGGTGTTCGTAGCGGCGGTGCCTGCGGATTGTCCCGCCGCCGCCAGCGGATGGGCATGTCCGGCGGCAGGTCACAGCTTAGGAGCCTGCGCGGTCCACAAAGTACCCTTGGGAACTGTGAAGGTACTTGTCATCGGCCCCGGCGGCCGCGAACACGCCATTGTCCGTTCCCTGCTCGCCGACCCGAATGTTTCCGAGGTCCACGCGGCCCCGGGCAACGCCGGCATCAGCAAGCTGGTCCCCACCCACGCCATCGACGACAATAATCCCGAGGCCGTCGCCGCGCTGGCCACCCGGCTGGACGTCGACCTCGTTGTGGTGGGCCCCGAGGCCCCGCTGGCCGCAGGTGTCTCCGATGCCGTGCGCGACGCCGGCATCCCGGTCTTTGGTCCCAGCAAGGCCGCCGCGCAGCTCGAGGCCTCTAAAGCGTTCGCCAAGGAGGTCATGGCTGAGGCCGGCGTGCCCACCGCGATGGCCCGGGTGGCGTCCAACGCCGCCGAGGCCGCCGACGCGCTGGACACCTTCGGCGCCCCCTACGTCGTAAAGGATGACGGGCTGGCCGCCGGCAAGGGCGTCGTGGTGACCGGCAACCGGGATGAGGCACTGGCGCACGCGCAGACCTGCTTCGACGCCGGCGGCACAGTGGTCATCGAGGAATTCCTGGACGGCCCCGAGGTGTCCCTCTTTGTGCTCTGCGACGGCAGCACCACCGTCGCGCTGTCCCCGGCGCAGGACTTCAAACGCATCTTCGACAATGACGAGGGCCCCAACACCGGCGGCATGGGCGCCTACACCCCGCTGGACTGGGCTCCCGATGGCCTGGTCCAGGAGGTCATCGACCGCGTCGCGCAGCCCACCGTCAACCAGATGGCCCTCCGCGGCACCCCGTTCGTCGGGGTCCTCTTCGTGGGCCTCGCGCTGACCTCCCGCGGCACCAGGGTCATCGAGTTCAACGTCCGCTTCGGCGACCCGGAGACCCAGGCCGTCCTGTCGCGGCTCAAGACGCCGCTCGGCGGCCTGCTGATGGCCGCCGCGAAGGGCGAACTGGAGAAGGCGCAGCCGCTGCGCTGGTCCAAGGAGTCCGCCGTCGCCGTCGTCGTTGCCGCCGAAAACTATCCCGGCACCCCCCGGACCGGGGACCGGATCCGCGGCCTGAAGAAGGTCGAAGCCATTGAGGGCGTGCACGTGATCCACGCCGGCACCCGGCTCGACGAGGAGGGCAAGGTGGTCTCCGCTGGCGGCCGCGTCCTCGCCGTTGTGGCGCTTGGGACGGACCTCGTGGAGGCCCGTGAACGGGCGTACGACGGCGTCGAACTGGTCCAACTCGACGGCGGACAGTTCCGCACCGACATCGGCGGCAAAGCCGCCCGCGGCGAAATCAAGGTGGCGGCGCCCGGCACGGCCGCCGCCGTCGCGAAAGCGAAGGCCTGAGCATGAACGCATCTGAATCGGCCATGCCCGCCGGCGGCCTGGACACCGAGACCCTGGACCTGCCCGGCTGGCGGCATGTCTACTCCGGCAAGGTCCGGGACCTCTACGTCCCGGCGGACCCGTCCATCACCGAGCGCCTGGGCCGTGAGTGTGTGCTGGTGGTCGCCAGCGACCGGATCAGCGCCTACGACCATGTCCTCTCGAGCGAGATCCCGGACAAGGGCCGCATCCTCACCCAGCTGAGCCTCTGGTGGTTCGAACAGCTGGGCGTGGAGCACCACGTCCTCGCCTCCACTGTGGCGGACGGCGTCCCGGCCGCGGTGGAGGGCCGGGCCATGATCTGCAAGAAGCTCGAGATGTTCCCGGTCGAATGCATCGCCCGCGGTTACCTGACGGGCTCCGGGCTGGTCGAATACCGGCAGTCCGGCACGGTGTGCAGCATTCCGCTGCCGGCGGGGCTGGTGGACGGGTCTCGGCTCGCCGAGGCCATCTTCACACCCTCCGCTAAGGCCGAGGTGGGCGAGCACGACGAGAACATCACCTACGACGCCGTCGTCGGACTGGTGGGCGACGACGTCGCCGGGCGGCTCCGCGAGCTGACCCTGGAGATCTACACCAAGGCCGAGGAGATCGCCCGCGCCCGCGGCATTGTCCTGGCCGACACGAAGGTGGAGTTCGGCATCGACCCCGCCACCGGGGTCATCACCCTCGGCGATGAGGTCCTGACACCGGACTCCTCCCGGTTCTGGGACGCCGCCACCTACGAGCCGGRCAAGGCCCAGCCCTCGTACGACAAGCAGTACGTCCGCGACTGGCTGACCTCGGCCGAGTCAGGCTGGGACAAGGCCTCGGACACGCCGCCGCCGGCGCTCCCGGCCGACGTTGTGGCCCGCACCCGCAGCCGCTACGTCGAAGCGTACGAGAAGCTCACCGGCCGCAGCTTCAGCTAGCCGCCGCCCCGCTGCCGGCAGCCTGCTACTTGCCGGCAGCGGCGGCTTCGGCGCGGCGCTGGGCCAGCCGGATTTCCAGGACCGCATCCATGGCCTGCTGCACGCGGTCCGAGGCGCCGGCCGCGCTGAACTCCTTCTGGGCCTCGTCCAGGTAGACGAGTGCTTCCTCGGACTCCCCGGCGGCCTTAAGCGCCTTGCCCAGCAGCAGGGCGACCTCCCCGGCCACGTGTTTGGCCAGCGCGTCGCGTTCGGCGTGGATCTCCCGGAGCTTCTGCACGGCGCCCACGATATCCCCGGTGAGGTAGAGCCAGCGCGCCCGGATGAATGCGACCTCCAGCCGGTCCGTCTTGTTGCCGCCGACGATCGAGAGGGCCAGTTCGGCGCGCTCGATCGAGGACAGGGTCTCCGGCTCGACAATCCCGGAGGACAGCCGGACCGCGGCTGAGGCCTTGTTGAACCGGGCCCACAGGTCGATGTCGTTCGCGGGGGAGAGCAGCTGGGCGGCTTTCTCGTGGTACTTGATGCCCTCGGCGTAGTCGTGCCGCATAAAGGCCACGTTCCCGATCACCCAGGCGACTTCGCCGGCGAGCTGGGAGATCGGCTGGTCATCCATCTGCTCGTTCATGTCCTGGCAGTACTGCCAGGCCTCATCCAGCCGGCCGCTTTCGGCGAGGGCGCCGATCAGGGCGCGCAGGGCGCCGATGATCAGGGTGGAACCCTTGGGCAGCTGGGCGCAGAGCCGCACCGCCTCCTGGGCGTGTTCGACGGCGACCGCCAGCTGGCCCTGGCCGTGGCACACCGCGGCCAGCATCTGCCGTGCGCGGACGCCCAGACCGGCCGACTCGGCGGCCATCGGGTGGTCCAGCAAGCGCTGCACCAGGTCCTGGCACTCCTTGAGGTGGCCCTGCTTCATGAGGCACTCGGCCTGCATGTAGGTCATGTTCCACCAGGCGCTGGTGTTCTTGCCTTCCAGGGCGATCTGGGCGGCGGTGGCGGCATGGCTGGCGGCGAGCGGGTAATCGCGCAGGTCCCAGGCCTGACGGGCGTACAGCCCGGCGAGCACGTATTCGGCGTCGCTGACGGACACGGGCTGGCTCCAGGCCTCCAGCGCCTTGGGGGCGAGCTCGAGCCGGCGGGCGAGTTCTTCGATGACATCCGCGGTCGGTTCACGGCGGCCGGTCTCCAGCAGCGAGATGTAGCTGGGCGAGAAAAGGTCCTTGCCCAGCTCCGCCTGCGTCAGGCCGCGCTCCAGCCGTTCCGCTCGGAGCTTCTCCCCGAATCCGTTCCCCACGGGTTCCTCCTAATTCCGGACAGTCTTTGTACTAAATGCTTGACAGTCTCTGTGCAAGTAATTTTACAATGTATGTCAACAAGGGCTCGTGCTTGCTTTGTAACTTTTCGAAGCGTATTTCCGACTCGTATTGAGGAACCCACATGTTTAAGAAGATTGCAGCGTCTGTCGCCTTGGCTGGTGMCCTGGCGTTCTCCGCAGCGGCTCCGGCAGTACTGTCAGTGAGTGCCATTGGTAACTGGCCGGACCCCATGAGCAACAGCACCCAGGCGATCGGCAACTGGCCCGATCCGATGAGCTCCACCAGCAGCCTTTCCGCTATTGGTAACTGGCCGGAYCCGATGKCCAASWCCACCRRCATCGGCAACTGGCCGGACCCGATGTAACCAACTCTCCCGAAAGCCCCGGGATGCCCGCAAGGGTGTTCCGGGGCTTTTTCGTGCCCGGACCCGTGTCGAGTGCTCCGTAACCGCCCTTTGAGGGGTCTAAACGGCGGTTGCGCAGCAGTCGATGGTGTTCGACGGCGGTGTACGGTGCGCGCGCCGTCGGGAGGTTCCTGCACTCGTAGGGCACAAAAAAGGGGGCCCTCCGAGTGGAGGACCCTCTTTTGAATGGTCGGGATGACAGGATTTGAACCTGCGACCTCGTCGTCCCGAACGACGCGCGCTACCAAGCTGCGCCACATCCCGATCCGTTACTTCAAAAGCAACTTCACAAGAGTATCCGATCCGGGCTCCGGATGCGAATCGGCCGCGGGCCCTCGCGGGGGAGGGGCTTAGACCAGCGAGTCCTTCCAGGCGCCGTGCAGCTTGGCGAAGCGGCCGCCGCCTCCGATCAGCTCCTCGGGGGTGCCGTCCTCCACCACCCTGCCGTCATGGACCACCAGCACGCGGTCAGCGGTCTCCACGGTGGACAGCCGGTGCGCGATGATCAGCGCGGTCCGGCCCGCCTCGCCCGAGCTGACGCCCGCCAGGAGGCTCGCCAGGCCGGACTGGACCATCCGTTCGGAGGGGATGTCCAGGGAGGACGTGGCCTCGTCGAGGATCAGCACGGCCGGGCGGGCCAGGAAGGCGCGGGCGAAGCTGATGAGCTGCCGCTGCCCGGCGGAGACCCGGCCGCCGCGCTTGTTGACGTCGGTGTCGTACCCGTCGGGAAGGGCCGAGATGAACTCGTGGGCGCCCACAGCCCGTGCCGCGTCCTCGATCTCCTGCCGGGAGGCCTCGGGCCGGCCCAGCGCGATGTTGTCCGCCACCGAGCCGCTGAACAGGAAGGCCTCCTGCGTGACCATCACAACGTTGCGGCGCAGGTCCGCCGTCGTCAGCTCCCGCAGGTCCACGCCGTCGAGCGTCAGGGAACCCGAGGAGACGTCGTAGAAGCGGGCGATCAGCTTGGCCAGGGTCGACTTCCCGGCACCGGTCTGGCCCACCAGGGCCACGGTCTGGCCGGCGGGAATGTGCAGGTCCAGGGCGGGGATGATGACCGGGCCGTCGCCGTAGCGGAACTCGACGTTGTTGAATTCGATGCTGCCCTTGGCCGAGGGCAGGGCAACCGGGGTCTTCGGCGGCCGGACGGTGGGCACCTCCTCCAGCAGGCCCGAGACCTTCTCCAGGGCCGCCTGCGCGCTCTGGAAGGAGTTGTAGAACATCGCCATCTGTTCCACCGGCTGGAAGAACCGCTTGGCGGACAGGATCAGGGCCAGCAGCACGCCCACGGCCAGTTCGCCGCTGAGGACGCGGAAGCCGCCCACCAGGAGAACGACGGCGACGCAGACGTTGCCGATCAGCACGAGCCCCGGCTGGAAGACGCCGTTGAGGTTGATGGACCGGACCGTGACCTTGCGGTACTCCTCGGAGAGTTCGGCGTAGCGGCCGGCGTTCTGGCGTTCCTTGCGGAAGGCCTTGACGGCGCGGATGCCGGTCATGGTCTCAACGAAGTGCACAATGAGCCGGGCCGAAACGACGCGGGACTCGCGGAAGGCGATCTGGGAGTGTTTCTGGTACCAGCGGGACAGGAAATACATGGGGACGCCGGCGGCGAGCACAAGGAGACCGCTGCGCCAGTCGAGGGCGAACACAGTGACCGCGGTGAAGATCATAAACAGCATCCCGGAGGCGAGGGAGCTGACGCCGGAGTCAAGGAGTTCGCGGAGGGCCTCGAGGTCAGAGGTCTGCCGGGCGATGATGCGGCCCGAGGTGTATTTCTCGTGGAACTCCAGGCTCAGCCGCTGGGTCTGCCGGAAGACCCGGACCCGCAGGTCCAGCAGCATCGCCTGGCTCAGGCGCGCCGTCGACGTCACGTACACGGCGGTAAGTCCGGCGGTGGCGACGGCGGCGGCGAGGTACGCGGCACCGGCCAGTACCAGCGGGATGCTGTCACCGGCGCGCAACGCGGGCAGGGCGCGGTCGATGCCGAAGGCAATCAGCGCCGGCCCGGCCACACGGGCCGCCTGGGACAGGACGACGGCGGCGATGGTCAGCCAGAAGCGCAGCCGCACCGGGCGGATCAGCGAGGCCAGCAGGGCCAGGGAGCGGCGCCGGACGGCCTTGCTTTCGGACTTGGACAGATGCGCGTTGTCCTCGTTGGCGGTACCGAAGGTGGCCGTGGTCATCGGGACACCTCCTCGGCCTCGAGGGCGGACATTTCGGAGTCGAGGTCCCGCGGTTGCGGGTCCAGGCTGGCGATCACATAGCGGTAGTGGCTGTTGGTGGCGAGCAGTTCGGTGTGGGTGCCGACGGCGGCGATCCTGCCGTCCTCCAGTAGGGCCACCCGGTCGGCCAGGGCCACAGTGGAGGGCCGGTGCGCCACGATCAGGGTGGTGGTGTCCGCGAGCACTTCACGCAGCCGCGCCTCAACGAGTTCTTCCGTGTTGACGTCCAGCGCGGAGAGCGGATCGTCCAGGACCAGGACCTTCGGTTTGGCGGCCACGGTCCGGGCCAGGGCGATGCGCTGCCGCTGCCCGCCGGACAGGCTGAGCCCTTCCTCGCCGATCAGCGTGTCCAGGCCTTCCGGCAGCGAGTACGCGAAGTGGGCCTGCGCGGTCTCCAGCGCCTCGGCCAGGATCTCCTCGCGGCGCTCCGCGGACTCCCCGGCCGGGACGCCGAGCAGGACGTTGTCCCGGACCGAGCTGGAAAACAGGGTGGTGTCCTCGAAGGCCACCGCGACGACCGTGCGCAGGTCCTCCACGCTGAAGTCCCGCAGGTCCACGCCGTCGATAGTTACCGCTCCCGCGGTGACGTCGAACAGGCGGGGGACCAGCTGGAGCAGGGCGCTCTTGCCGCTGCCGGTGATGCCCACCAGCGCCATGGTTTCGCCGGGCAGGATGTGCAAAGTGATGTCCCGCAGGATCGGTTTGTCCGGCGCGTCCTCGAAGGCAAAGGTCGCGTTCCGGAAGTCCAGGGCGCCCTTAAGCTCCGCGGGGCGACGCGGC
>NZ_JBFTNO010000158.1:0-7268 GCF_056397525.1 Arthrobacter sp. 05L45_2
GACCACGGGTGCCGAACGGCCCGGGTTCCCCGTCCTGATCGGGGGCGCCCCGACCAACGACCCGACCCGGCCGTTCAACGCCATGACCGCCATGCAGCGGCCCGGGTTGTTGCTGCTGGGCGGGGTTGTGTACGCCGGTTTCRCGAGCCACTGTGACTGGGCGCCCTTCGTGGGCTACGTCGTCGGTGTTTCCACCGCCGGCCGCCAGACCACCATGTGGGCCACCGAATCGGGCAACAGCAGCGCGGAGGGCGGCATCTGGCAGTCCGGCGGGGGACTGGTCTCCGACGGCGCCGGCCAGATCCTCTTCTCCACCGGCAACGGCATCTCCCCGAAAGCCGGTCCCGGGAAGACCCCGCCCGCCACGCTGGCCGAGTCCGTCGTCCGGCTCACCGTCGGCGCCGACGGCAACCTCAAACCCACCGACTTCTTCAGCCCCGCCAACAACGCCAAGCTGGACCAGAACGACGCCGACCTCGGATCCGGTGCGCCCATCGCCATCCCGGCCGGCTACGGAACCGCAGCGCATCCCCGGCTGCTGGTGCAGGTCGGGAAGGACGGGCGCGTCTACCTGCTGGACCGGGACAACCTGGGCGGCATGGGGCAGGGGGCCGGCGGTACCGATGCGGTCGTCGACGAGGCCGGGCCGTACAGCGGAGTCTGGGGACGGCCGGCCTTCCTTGGGACCACCAGCGGCGGCTACGTCTACACCGTCGAGAACAAGGGGTACCTCCGGGCGCATAAGCTCCTGCCCAGCAGCACCGGCGGCATCCAGCTGGCCTCGGTCGGGACCTCCGTAGGCACGTTCGGCTATACCTCCGGGGCTCCGTCCGTAACCTCCAACGGCACCAACGCGTCCACMGCCCTGGTGTGGGCGGTCTACGTCACCGGCCCCACCGGTACCGGAGCTGAGCTTCGGGCTTACCGCGCCCTTCCGGACAGCGCCGGCAAACTCCAGCAGGTCTTCACTGCGCCGCTGGGCATTGCAGCCAAGTTCTCAACTGTGGCAACCGACAACGGCCGGGTTTACGTCGGGACGCGGGACGGCCACATCATCGGGTTCGGCGCGCCGACCACGTCCGCGATGGGCACCGCCAGCGGAGACCTCGGGACGGCTGAGGTCGGCACGGTGAAGACCGGCACCGTGACCATCACCGCCACCCGCGCCGTCACGGTCCAGACCGTCACGGCGGCCGCTCCGTTCGGGATTGGCACGCTGGCGCTGCCGCGCACGCTGGCGAACGGGGCAAGCTTGACGGTTCCGGTGACGTTCGCGCCGGCGGCCCCGGGACAGGCGGACGGTGCGCTGACTGTCACCATGGCCGACGGCGAGGTGGACCTTTTGGGGGTCCACGCCATAGGAACCAAGGAAGGCCTGGGCGCCACCCCGGCGACGCTCACGTACACCAGTGTCCCGACCCAAMCCAGCAGCCGGCAGACGGTCAACGTCGTCAACACGGGCCTGAGCGTTGCAACCGTTACGGGTGTGACCCTGCCGGCCAATGCATCCCTGAGCGTCGACCCCGCCACGGTTCCGGCGGTGGGCCAGGTCATCCAGCCCCTCACCTCGGTCCCTGTCTCGGTGACGTTCAGCCCCACAACGGCGACCCCCGTCACTGACCAGCTGGTGGTCACCACCAACCGCGGCTCGCTGACCGTCCCCGTGAACGCCACCGCCGTCTCGGGAGCGGCCCACCTGCAGCTCCCGCCGTCCCTGGCGTTCGGCAATGTTCCGATCGGGACCTCGGCCACGTGGGACTTCACGATTGTGAACACCGGCAATATCCCAATGACCATCACCAAGGCGAAGGCGCCGCTCGGGGTCTTCTCCACCACCAATCCCATCGCCGAAGGCCTCGTGATCCCCGCGGGTGAATCCGCCTACCAGAGCGTCACGTTCAAGCCCACGGCGGTCGGCCAGGCCGGAACCGCGGACACCTACTACCTGATTACCGCCGACGACGGGCAGGGCGCGCAGAAGGTCATGCTCACCGGGGCCGGCGTCGATGACCCCATCGCCCTGAAGGCCTACCAGACCGGCGCCGGCGACCCGAGGTCGGTTTTGGGCAGGTCGCTGACCCTGGAGTACCCGGTCGGGGCAGGAAAGTGCCAGGACTACGTCAAGGGCGTCATCTGCTGGTCCCAGGCCACCGGGGCGCACTGGGTGGGCGGCGCCATCTACGCCCGCTACAAGGCCATGGGCGGGGCCGCCGGAATCCTCGGGTTCCCGACCACTGACCAGCTGACCACCCCGGACACGATCGGCCGGTACGGCCACTTCTCCGGCTCGGGCGGGGCCTCGATCTACTGGTCACCCGCCACCGGGGCGCACTACATTGTGGGGGTCATCCGGGCCAAGTGGACGGCGATGGGCCGGGAGCGCGGCCCGCTCGGTTATCCGACGCAGGACGAGACCCGCACCCCGGACGGGCTGGGACGCTACAACCACTTCGCCGGCTCGTCCGGATCGTCCATCTACTGGACCGCGAAGACAGGCGCCCACTTTGTCCTGGGCGCGATCCGCGGCCGCTGGACTGCCCTGGGCAGGGAAAGCGGACGGCTCGGGTACCCCACCACGGATGAGTACGCGGTCACCGTCGGCCGGGCCTCGGACTTCCAGCGGGGCCGGCTGACCTGGAACCGGACAACCAGGCTGGTCACCGGCTGAGACGGGCCACGGCCGCCGCGCGGCGCACCGCAGCGGCGGCACACCCCGGCGGCGGCACGACAGAATGGACCCATGAGCGAGGCCGGTGAATTCATTGACTCGGCCCTGCAGCGGGAGGGCTCGTGGCAGCGGGCGGAGGAGGCCCGGGCCCGTTTCGGGACCGGGCTGGCAAGCTACGGTTCATCCGTCGGGGCCATCCGGGGAACGGTCCGGGACGCACTGCGGCGGTACCGGAACCTAAGCCATGACGACATCACCGCCCTCTGCTCGGAACTGTGGGAGGCGCCCGTCTTCGAGCGCCGGTTCGCCGCCGTCGTCCTGCTCCAGTCCCGCCTTCCGGTGCTGGATAACTCGGACCTGACCCGGATCGAAGGTTTCCTGCGGACCGCGCGCCTGCGCGAGCTGGCCGATCCGCTGGCGACCGACGTCGTCGGGCCGCTCACCGCAGGCCTCGCCGGCCAGAACCGTTCCCGCGCGGAGGCCGTGCTGGGCCGCTGGCTGCAGGATCCGGACGATTGGCTGCGGCGGGCCGCCCTGCTGGCCCCGCTCCGCGGGCTCCGGGCCGGGGACGGCGACTGGGACCGCTGGCAGCGGCAGGCGGGGCTGGCCCGGACGGGGACCGCGGACGACGCCGGGCTGGTCCGGGAAGCAGTCGAAACGGGCGGTACGGAAAAGGCGAAGAGCGGTTACGTGCCGGGCCGGCGCTCCACCACGGCGTAGGCTTTCCCGTCCAGGAACTGCCAGTCCGTGACCACCATAAACCCCAGCGCGTCCACCCGGTCGTTCAGGACGTGCACATCGAAGCCCCCGTCACGCGGCTCGGCGTCCCAGGTGCCGACATGGATCTCGGTTCCTTCCAGGACCAGCAATTCGGTGTTGACATCAAAATCCTCCCGGGGCTGGTCGCTCAGCTGGCAGATTGCCACACAGGGACTGGTCATGTTCGGGCCTCCGCTCCGGGAACGCTGGATGCCTTCATCCTATGCGCGGCGGGGCACCCGGACGTAGGGAAATTTTGCCGCCACAACACGGTCCCGTTACCTGAATGTGACAATCCGGCGCGGAGTCGTTACCGTTGATGGGTGCCTGTTTGTATCCGATACGGGCGCTCCCGAGCCGATTGCCTAACTCTGCCGCGGCCCGGGATCCGAATGCAACCATCTGGCAGAGACGGGGAAACCACTTTYGACCTGCRSTYTTAGCRGGTCTTGGGGTGAAGCCGCACAGCGYCCGTTTCAGACGGGCCCGCGGCCGGGTGCCTCCCATCCGAATCCGACAGCTCACCTCGCAGGCATTGGGAGAGGCAACATTCATGTCTTCAAGCATTACTTCTGCGCGCCATCGCTCCGACGCAACCGCCGGGCGGGGTTCAGCATTCTCGGTCAAGTCCGGCACCATCGGCCGCCAGGCCGCGGTGATCTTCGCAGCCTCCGGCCTGGTCCTCACCAGCGGCATGGCCGCCAACGCCGCCACCGCACCGGCCGAGCGTGACGCCGCCCCGGCATCCTCCGTGGACGTCGGCAGCAAGGTTTCGGCGCCCGTCTCGGCGGACTCCGCCGTGCGCATCAGCTTCGACCGCCCGGCAGTCGCCACCACGCCGGCACCCGTCATCGAACAGCCGAAGCCCGTGGCTGCGGCACCGGCTCCCGCCGCCGTCCCCGCCCCTGTGGTTGCCCAGGCTCCGGCCGCACCCCAGATCACGGTCCAGGCAAAGGCTGCAGTCGCACCTGCCCCGGCAGCCGGCGGAGTCAACGCCGCGATGCTCTCGGCCGCCTACAGCCAGATCGGTATCACCCAGGACTGCACCGCCATGGTCGAAAAGGCCCTGGGCGCAGCCGGCATCCCGGTGGGCGACCTTGGTCCGCAGCAGTTCATGAACTACGGCAAGGTTGTCAGCACCCCGCAGCCTGGCGACATGATCGTCCAGTCCGGCCACGTGGCCATCTACGCCGGCGACGGCCAGGCCATCAGTGGTGGCATGAACGGCAGCAACCAGACCATCAAGCACCCCCTGTCGTGGCTCACCGCCACCGGCAGCGTGACGTTCGTCCGCGCCGGCGCCTAATTACCGCGCAAGGCCTCTTTCCAAGGCCGGCGGCCGGTTGCCCTCGGGCACCCGGCCGCCGGCCTTTTGGTGTTTTGAACGCCTAGCTGCCGTACCGCAGCAGGACCACGCCGTTGCCGAACCTGCGGGTTTCAGCGAGGGCCATTGCCGTCCTGCCCTCCGCAGGCTTGAACAACGGCTTACCCCGGCCCAGCAGGACGGGATGGACAAAGATCCAGTACTCGTCGATCAGTCCGTGCCGGCGGAAAGTGTCTGCAAGTTCCGCGCCGCCGAGCGCCAGGTCCCCGCCGGGCTCGGCCTTGAGCGCCAGCACCTCCTCCGCAACGACGTCGCGCACCACCGTGGTGTTCCAGCCGGCTTCCCGGAGGGTCCGGGAGTAGACGATTTTCGGCATGTCACGCCAGATCCGGGCAAACTCGACCTCCCGCGGTGAGCTGTCCGGGTCCTGGTCCGCCGTCGGCCAGTAGTCGGCCATCAGCTGGTAGGTGACCCGGCCATCCAGGAACGCCCCCATGGTGCTTAGCTGGTCGTTAAAGTAGCCGTGGAGTTCGTCATCGACCATGTGCCAGCCAATGTCGCCGTCCGGTCCCTCGAAGAAGCCGTCCAGGGAAACCTGCATCGCTACGATGATCTTCCGCATGGCCCGAGCGTACCCGTGGCCCCGCCGCTACGGGAAGGGCCGTGCGGGTGGTGCCTAGTCCGGTAATTTGGCGTAGGCGGCCGCACTCAGGAACTCAACCCCGACGAACGGATCGCCGCCTTCAACCCAGGCGTCGTGGCCCGGCGGAATGGTGTAGGAGTCGCCGGCGGCGATGTCGATCCGGCCGCCGTCGGTGGTCTCGACAGTCAGCTTGCCAGACACGCAGAAGCCAACGTGGCTGTTCTGGCAGGAATCGGTGTTCACCACGGGTTTGATGCATTCGGACCAGCGCCATCCCGGCTCGAAACTCAGCCGGCCGATGGTGTAGTCGCCGACCGACACGATGTCGATCTCGCTCTTGTCCGGCCGGCGCTTTTCATCAGGGGAATTGTGGGATTTTACTTGCAGCTGGGTGACAACGTTGGTGGACATTGCACTCCCTCTTTTCGCTCAGGGAATTTAACTGCTTACGGAGCCAAGAATCYTCGGTTGGCCGCCGGTTGTCGATACACCTTTCCTAGAAGCTGGAGGAGCTCCCGGAACCGGAAAAACTGCCGCCCGAGCCGCCGTATCCCGTGGTGCTTCCGCCCCGGGCTGAGCTGACGCTGGAAACCCCGGTGCTGAGCCCAGTATTAAAGGTGGGGACCGAGAAAAAGTAGTACGACGGATACACCGTGCCCAGGATGCTTGGCTCGTAACTGCGCCGTTGCTTCTTCCCCGTTCCTTCCTGCGCTTCCTCCATCTGCGTCCGCATGAGCTCGGCCTCCCGGTCATTGCGTGCATAGCCCGCGATTACCGTGTCGGCGTGGGCCTTGAGCAGCCCGGACAGTTCAGTCCTGGCGTCGCGCAAGCGGTCAAGCGCCGTCTCAGGGGTGATGGTGCCGTCCGCGAGGTCTGCGGTCCAGCGTTCCATGTCCCGCTGGCTGGCGTCGCGGAAGGACCGCAGGGAAGCGGCCGTCGCGGAATCGCCTTCACCGTGGCCCTTGGCGAGCATGCCCTCAATGCCGGCCAGGTCGCTGCGGAACGGTGCCAGTTGACGGTCCCACGCCGTCGCCCACGTGGACCCGCGGTTCAGCAGGGCGTTTGTGTCGGCGATGACGTCGTCCAGGGCATCGAGTTCCGCGGCCGCATCGGCGTACTCCCGGGCCAGCGCCAGGCCGGGACTGCGCGATAGTTCCCGGGACGTCAGCGCGTGTACCTGGTTGGCGAGGCCCGTGGCGGCTTTATAGCGGCTCAGGAAGGTGCGGTGTTTCTCCAGCACCGTGCTGCCGTAGCGCGAGGACGCCGGGATGGTGCCCGCGTTGAGCTCGGTCACCTGCAGGTCCATGCTGACGTTGGAGTAGTTTGCGTCACCGCGGGCTATTTCCTTGCGGCTGCCCACCCGGGTGCGCCACCGCACCAGCAACCAGGCGCCCGCACCGGCAACCACCGTTCCTGCGGCGCTCCAGGCSGTGACCAGGAAGGCGGTGGARCGRTACCAGGGCTGGTTGATTAGCTCCGCGCCGCGSCGRATGCCSGCAATGGTCCCGTCCGTCCACTGTGCGTCGCGCAGCAGTTCCTTGGCTGCGTCCTGGATGTCGGTGCGCTGCTCCAGGGATACCTTCCGGTCTTCGCCCATGTAGGTCCCGACGTGTCGGGCCACCGGATCCAGCGCGAAGATGAACAGGCCGTCGGCCCATTTCTGGCCGTCCTTGCTGATCCAGTCCGGGTGCTCCGCCCGGGCGAAGCGCAGGACCTCCTCATTCAGATTGTCCGCCGCGCTGCCGTTGTACGTATATATGGCGACGGTGGTGGGCTGGTAGAACTCGATCTGCTGCACGGCCGGGAGCAGCGTATTGCGGTCCAGGACCCCGGCCTTGTCCTCCACGACGACGCCGACCGGCGCAACAGCGAAC
>NZ_JBFTNO010000159.1:0-7266 GCF_056397525.1 Arthrobacter sp. 05L45_2
CTTTGCCGGACAGTGCCACAAGCACACCGGCTGTGGCGAAGTATTTGTTGCTTCCCAGGTCGCGAATGGTCTTGATGCCGAGGCCGGCCAGAAGCTCGTCGTGCTTTTCCGTCAGCCCCGCGAGGGCTGAGGGCGGCGCGGAGAGAACTTCCTCGAGGCTGGCATTCTCGTAGGCCTTATCGAGTGCCTTGCCCAATTCAATGGAAACAGCCATGTTCATTTCCTTTCGTCGATGCGGAAATATGCGCATTCCCACCGCGGGGGCGGACCAGGGACTGCGCAGATACCGGGAAATTCCCGGCACCCCTGACGGCTAGGCTATCGCAGAGCCGGCCATAATTGACGGGAAAATCAGGATCAATTTTGCCGGACCCCGCCGCCCCGCAGGGCCCGTATCCGGACCCTGCGGGGCCGGCGCCGCTGCTAGACCCGGCGGTCCTGCTGCAGGGCATCGCGGATCTCGGTGAGCAGGGCGATCTGCGGGTCTTCGGCCGCCTCGTCCTTGACTTCGGTGTTGATGCCGAGCCGGCGATTGCGGCGTTCAATCATGTGGTTCATCGGCGCGACCACCACGAAGTAGATGGCCGCCGCCACGAGCAGGAAATTGACGATGGCCGTGAGGAGGACACCGAATTTAATGTCGTTGCCGTTGAGGGTAACAACGGCGAAGCTGTCAAAGTTGTGCGCTCCGGTCAGGCCCGCGATAAAAGGCATGAGGACGCTTTGGACTAGGGCCGTGACCACTGCACCGAAAGCGGCACCAATCACGACAGCGACGGCAAGGTCTACGACGTTGCCCTTCAGGATGAAATTCTTGAATCCGGTCAACATAATTTCCAAGCTACTCCGCGAAAATGGGATATGGGCGACCCGACGCCAAATTTTTGGGGTGTTGGCCTCCTAGCCTCCAAGGCGCACGTGCCGCCCTCGGGTCTAGGGTGGACAGTGCCAGCGGCGCCCGGACGGCCGGGCGCCCCCACCGCAAAGGAGCGCGGGCGCATGGAAAGTTCGGAGCTGGTTCTGGCGGACCTGGACCGGGAACTCGGCTGGATCCGCGAAACGTACACGGCCGTGCACCGGCGGCCTGAGCTCAGCCTCGCGGAGCACCAGACGGCCGGGCTGGTCGAGGAAAAACTCACCGCATTCGGGTACGCCGTGACCCGGTGCGGCGGCACCGGCGTCGTCGGCGTCCTGGCAAACGGGAACGGCCCCACCGTGCTGGCCCGGGCAGACATGGACGCGCTGCCGGTCACCGAAGACACCGGACTGGACTATGCCTCGGAGGTGCCCGGGACCATGCATGCGTGCGGCCACGACGTCCACGTCGCCACCCTGCTGGGAGCGGCGAAGCTGATGGCGGACGGACGCCGGGCGTGGTCGGGCACTTACGTCGCACTGTTCCAGCCCGGTGAAGAGATCGGCGCGGGTTCCCAGGCCATGATCGACGACGGGCTGGTCACCCGCGTGCCGCGGCCCGACGTCGCCCTGGCCCAGCACGTGATGCCGATAGCGGCCGGGACCCTGGCCACCACGGCCGGGCCGGTCCTCTCGGCCGGGGATTCGCTGAGGATTACTGTCCACGGCAAGGGCGCCCACGGGTCCATGCCGCACATGGCGGTGGACCCGGTGGTGCTGGCCGCCGCGATCGTGCTGCGGCTGCAGAGCGTGGTGGCGCGTGAGACCAAACCCGGGGACTTCGCGGTGGTCACCGTAGGGGCCCTGAACGCCGGGACGACGTCGAACATCATTCCGGACCGCGCGGTCCTCCTGCTGAACATCCGCACGTACGACAACCAGGTCAGGCGCACCGTCCTGGCGGCGATTGAGCGGATCACCCGGGGCGAGTGTGCTGCGGCCGGGTCGCCCCGGGAGCCCGACTTCGAGTACTACGACCAGTTTCCGCTGACCAGCAACGACGCCGCGGTCACTGCCCGGGTGAGCGCCGCGTTCGCCGCGCATTTTGGTCCGGACGCGGTTCTGCGCGCCGCGCCGCAGACCGCCTCGGAGGATTTCAGCCGCATCCCGGACGCCTTCGGGGTGCCGTACACGTTTTGGCTGCTCGGAGGGGTGGACCCCGTGAGGTACCGGGCCGCCGTCGCGGCGGGCACCGTGCCGCAGGACATTCCGGCCAACCACTCGCCCTTCTTCGCGCCCGTCCTGGATCCGACGCTGTCGCTGGGCGTCCAGGCCCACGTTGTCGCCGCCCTGTCCTACCTCGCGGCAGCCCCGGCCGGCCCCTCCGCGGTGCCCGGGGCCTGACGGGTTAACTCGTGGTGCGGTGGCGCTCCGCCGCGGGGTCCGCGCTGGCACTCCAGCTTGCAAGCAGCCGGAGCCTTTCCGCCGAGGGCGAGCCCGGCTCCGCGGTGTAGACCATCATCACCTGGCCCGGTTCGGCGGTAATGGCCAGCTCCTCGTACGCGAGGATCAGCTCGCCGGCCACCGGGTGCTGGAAACGCTTGGTTCCCGAGCCGTGGGTGCGGACATTGTGGGCACCCCAGAGCGCTCGGAACACTTCACTCCGCGTGGAGAGTTCCCCGACGAGGTCCTGCATGGTCCGGTCGTGCGGGTCCCGTCCGGCTTCGGCGCGCATGATGCCGACGCACATCTCGCTGAACAGCTCCCAGTCGGGATAGAAGTCCCGCGAGGCCGGGTCCAGGAACTGGAAGCGTGCCAGATTGGGGGTGCGGCCGCCGTCGCCGATCACCGGCGAGTAGAAGGCGCGCCCCAGCTCATTGGTGGCCAAGAGGTTCTGGTAGGGGTCCCGGACAAAGGCGACGCCGTCGGTCACGGCGTCCAGGGCCCATTGCAGGCTGAGGCGCGGACCCGTTTGCTGGCCGGAGCGCTTCCGCTGCCGGCCGGACGTAGGGATCCCGTCCGCCGCACGGGCCAGGTGCAGCAGGTGCGCGTGCTCGGCGTCGTCGAGGCGGAGGGCACGGGCGAGCGATTCCAGCACCGACGACGACGCGCCGGCGATCGAGCCGCGCTCGAGCTTCGCGTAATACTCCACGCTGACGTCGGCCAGCAGGGCGACTTCGCTGCGCCTCAGACCGGCCACCCGACGGTTGCCGCCGGCTGCGAGGCCCGCTTCTTCCGGGGTGAGCCGGGCACGCCGCGACATCAGAAACTCTCGTACTTCGGCCCGGTTATCCATGCTTCAAGATTATGCCGCGGCGACCGGACAAGGGGTCCCCTCCCGGTACACCCCTCAGCAGTGACTCCCCCGCCCGCGGAAACGGCGCTTGACTGGTTGGACCCGGAAAACAGCGCACACAGGAGACCCATGACCACCGCCACCGTCAGTGCACCATCCACACCGCCTTCCGCCCCGTCGCGCCTGCCGCTGGGGGCGCTGATCCTCCTGACCGCGATGGGCTTCGTCCTGATCAGCGCAGAGACCATGCCGGCCGGCCTCCTGCCGGTGATCGCTGCGGGCCTGCACACCAGCGAAGGAACCGTGGGCCTGCTGGTCAGCGCCTACGCCCTCGGCACCGTCCTCGCGACCATCCCGGCGATCACCCTGACACGGGGTCTCCGGCGGAAGCCGCTGCTGCTCGCCGGCATCGCCGGACTCGTGGTGGCCAACACTGTCACCGCGCTCTCCCCCGATGTCGCGTTGTCCCTCGTCTCCCGTTTCCTGGCCGGCGCGTTCTCCGGCGTCATCTGGGGAATGCTGGCCGCTTACGGCCGCCGTATCAGCCCGCCGCGGAACGCCGGCCTGTCGCTGGCCATCGTCTCCACCGGAGCCCCGCTGGGCTTCGCGTTCGGCACGCCGTTGGGCGCCTGGATCGGGACGGCGTCTGACTGGCGCTGGTCCTTTGGCGCTCTGTCGGTCCTGGCGCTCGCCGTGGTCGGGCTCATCATCGCCTTTGTCCCGGATGCCCCCGGGCAGCCAGCCACCACCCGCCTTCCGCTGGGCCGCGTCTTCCGGCTGCCCGGCGTCGCCCTGATCCTGGCCGTCATCGTCGTCTGGATGCTGGCCCACAGCACCCTTTACACCTACATCGCCCCGTATCTCCGTTCCGGGGGCACCGGCCTCACCGCCGACCTCGTGCTGCTGGTCTACGGCATCGCCTCCGTCCTCGGCGTCGGGCTGACCGGGGCCCTGCTGGACCGCTACCCGCGCCCGCTGCTGCACCTGAGTGTCGCCGCGTTTGTCAGCGCCGGAATCATCCTGCTGGCCGGGCACGGTTCGGCCCCGGCCGTCCTGACCGCCGCGGCGCTCTGGGGAGTCGCCTTTGGCGGTGCGGCCCCGCAGCTGCAGGGACCGCTGACGACGGCGGGCGGCGAGAACGCAGACGTCGCCAACTCATTCCTGCCGGTTGCCTTCAACCTCGCGATCTTCGGCGCCGGTATTCTGGGCGCTGTTCTGCTGGTTCCTTTTGACGGCTCGGTGCTGCCGGTGGTGATGGTCGGCCTGGGCGCGGCAGCCCTCCTGGTCACCTTGTACGGCCGCCGTTCAGCATTTCCACGCCGGCTCTGAACCGCCGTCGAACACGCCGGCAGCCCCAAACCTAACCCCCAACCGGCAGCCCGCGCGCTGCACCCCATGAAAGGAACATCATGACTGAACAACCCCTGCAGGTGGGAGGCGGCCGCAAGATGTTCGGCGACTTCGCCCCGAAACTCGCCGAACTCACCGACGACGTCCTGTTCGCGGACGTCTGGAACCGCCCCGAACTCTCCGCACGGGACCGCAGCCTGATCACTGTGGCCGTGCTCACCGCCGCCGGCAACACCGGGCAATTGGGCTTCCACCTCGGACGCGCCGTTGAGAACGGAGTCACCCAGGAGGAGCTCATCGAGGCCATCACCCACGTCACTCTTTATGCCGGCTGGCCCCAGGGTATGGCCGCGATGGGCGTGGCCCAGCAGCTCTTTACCGACGGGAAGTAGTCATGCCGGACCCGGCGGCCGTCCTGGCCTAGTACTTGTAGAAGCCCTCGCCCGTCGCGACACCGAGTTTGCCGGCGTCGAGGTAGTTCTCCTTCAGGTGCCGGGCAAACGCCTGCGATCCCGCCGCCGGTGACGACGCGGCAATGTTGTAGGCGGTGCCCAGGCCGACGACGTCGAAAATCTGGAACGGCCCGCTGGGGGCGCCGGTGGCAATACGCCACGTCTTGTCGATGGTCCGCGGGTCCGCGACACCCTCCAACAACAATCCCGCGGCAGCGTTCAGGAGCGGCACCAGCAGCGAGTTCAGCACATAGCCGGCTTTCTCCTTCCTGATCTCGATTGGCTCCAGCCCGCTGTTCCGGGCGAACTCGACGACGGCGCTGAACACCGCCGGATCGGTCTCGGCTGTACCCATCACCTCCGCGATGTTCTGCGCCCAGATGTTGTTGGCGTAGTGGAGGGCGAGGAATCGGTCGGGGCGGCCGGTGGAGTCTTTCAGGTCGCTGGGCAGCAGCGTGGAGGAGTTGGTGGCGAAAATGGTCCGGTCCGGGGCGAGCCCGGCAAGCTGGCGGTAGAGCCCGCGTTTGAGCTCGAGCAGCTCGGGCACTGCCTCGATAACAAGGTCGGCATCCGCTGCGGCCTCGGCCAGGTCAGCGGTGAGCCGGAGGCTTTCCAGGGCCGACCCGGCCCGGCCCTCCTCCGCGCCGGGCATGCTGGCGTGGTAGATGCCGGCGAGCCTGGCGAACCGGCCCCGGGCCAGCTCGAGGGCGGCGTCGTCGACGTCGTACGCTGTCACCGCGAAGCCGTGGAAGGCTGCCTGGAAGGCGATTTGTGAGCCGAGCACTCCGGTGCCGAGCACGGTCAGGGTCTTGATCGGGGGCATACGGTTCTTCCTTTCGGGGCCGGGCGCTAGGAGCGGCCCGGTGTATCGGACCCGTAGATGCTGCGGATCCAGATGGTTGATAGGACCTCGAGGGCGTGCGCCTCAGTGATGGCAGGGGTCTCCCGGTTGAGGACGGCGGTGATCACCCGTTCGTTCATCAGGTTCAGGCTGACCGCGAGGTCGTGGGCGTCGATCCCCTCCGGAGCGGCGCCGCGCATCCGCTCGGACCGGATCACGCCGCTGGAGTAGTCGACCCACGACTGCATCGACCTGGACCAGAGCTCACGGACTTCCTCGTTGCGTGCCCGAGCGGCGATGGCTGCGGTGGCCACCCCGCGGTGGGCAACGAACACCTCGACGAACATGCCGATGGACCGGGTCCATGCTCCGGCGGGGTCACTGTCGAAGTCCCGCGGCAGGCCCCCCACCCGGTGCTCCACTTCGGTGATGACACGGTCCAGGAGGGCCAGCAGGACGGCGTCTTTGCCCGGGAAATAGAAGTAGAACGTGGGCCGGGAGATCCCGGCCCCGCGGGCGAGGTCCTCGATCGAGACGTCATCGAAGGACCCTTCGCCTAGGAGAGCCTCGGCAGTCACGAGGATTCCGTCCTGGCGTTCGTCCCCCGAGACCCGTGCGCTGCGTCGTCCTCGTTGAGCCATGCGCCCATCCTAACCCTCCCAATCAACACGGTGTTGACTCTCTCGACTGTGAGTCGATACCTTGGCGGGATGAGCGAGCACGTGGATGTGTTGATTGTCGGAGCAGGGCTGAGCGGCGTGGGTTTCGCCAGCCGGCTGAAGCGTGACCTTCCGGGGAAAACCTTTATGCTGCTCGAATCACGCGGCGCCGTTGGCGGTACCTRGGACCTCTTCCGGTACCCGGGCATCCGCTCTGACAGCGACATGTACACACTCGGTTACTCCTTCCGGCCGTGGGCAGGCGCCAAAGCCATTGCCGACGGTGACTCCATCCGTGACTACATCCACGCCACCGTCGCAGATGAGGGACTCGAACCGCAGATCCGCCTGAACACGCGGGTTGTCGCGGCGGACTGGTCCAGTGACACGGCGTTGTGGACGGTGACCGCCGTCCGCACGGCGGCCGGCGAATACAGTGCCGACGCCGCTCCCGACGCCGGGGAGAACGTTACCTTCACGTGTTCGTTCCTGTCGGTCTGCTCGGGCTATTACCGCTACGACGAGGGGTTCACCCCGGCCATCGAGGGGGCCGACAGCTTCGCCGGAGCGATCGTGCATCCGCAGCACTGGCCGGCCGGCCTCGACTACACCGGAAAGCAGGTGGTGGTCATCGGCAGCGGAGCCACCGCCGTGACCCTCGTACCGACCATGGCGAAGTCCGCGGCCAAGGTGACCATGCTGCAGCGCTCCCCCACCTACATTGCCCCGGTGCCGTCCCGGGACCACCTCGCCGACCGGCTCCGCGGCAAGGTGCCCGCGCAACTGGCCTACGACGTCGTCCGGGCCAAAAAC
>NZ_JBFTNO010000160.1:0-7154 GCF_056397525.1 Arthrobacter sp. 05L45_2
GCTGGTGGGAGTGGTCCGGGGTGGCCGCTACGAGCCCCACCACGTAGGCCCCGGAACTCGGGATGTTCCCGTCAATATCGAACTTCGCCACCAAGGTTGAATCCTTGGCGGCGATGCTTACGTGCTTCAGGAGTGCGCTGTGGGAGCTCATGGCTCAATCCTGCTACCTCGGCTTGCGTCCGTCCACCCCCATCTAGGTTTTGCCCCGGCCCCGGCGTAGACTTGATTTGTTCGAAGATATATTCGAATCAATCTGTAGGGTTTGTACTTGCCGGGAGGCCTCATGGGGATGTTCAGCGAGTCGGTGGACGTCGCCTGTTCCCCGGCAGGCCAGCCGCAGACGGTCGTCTGGAAGGGCAGGCAGTACGAGGTCTGCGCCGAACCCGTCCGCTGGTTCGAGCGGCGGCAGTGGTGGGCCGAGGAACAGCGGGCACCCCTGGGCAGCGGACCGGGACTGGTGGACCACGAGATCTGGCGGGTCCAGGTCCGGGACACCGTCACGCCGGACCGGACTTTCACCCTAGACCTCACCAGGCACCTGGGTAGCGGCCGCTGGCGGGTGCTGCGGATCCATGATGCCCTGCATGCCTCGCGGGAGCCTGAATCGGCATGAGCTTCACCCACCTGCATGTCTCCACCGCCTTCAGCGCCCACTACGGGGTGTCCTGGCCGGAGGAACTCGCGGCGGCCGCGTCCGCCGACGGGGCCACGGCGCTCGCCTGCACTGACCGCGACGGACTCTACGGCACTGTCAAGCACCTTAAAGCCTGCATGGCGGCGGGGCTGGACCCCGTGGTGGGTGTGGATCTGGCGGTCTTTGACGACGACGGCGACCTCCGCACCCAGCTGGGCGGACGTGTTGTGGTGCTCGCCCACGGGCATAACCAGGGAGCCGGCTACCGTGCCCTGTGCCGGCTGGTCTCTGACGCACATGCCCGCACCACGGGGAAAGCGGGGGGAGTGGTGCCTGTTGCCGTGACCAGGGCGGAGCTGGCCTCACGCGCCCTCGATCCCTCAACGCTTGAACCGGTACTGACCGTTCTGATCGGTCCCGATTCGGACGTGGGGCGGGCCATGGGCGGGCGCCGGTACCTACGCCCCCGCACCCTCTTCAAACGCTGGCTGGATGTGATGCCTGCGGGAACCGTCGCGGCAGAGGTTGTGTCCCAGCTCAGCCCGCCCGGGGAACCCTTCAGCACCGCCCATGCCGTGCGGATGCTCAAACTCGCCGCCGAGCACTCGGTCCCCGCGGTCCTCAGCAACGCGGTGCGCTATTGCGCCGAAGACGGGGCAGCTACGGCTGACGTGCTGGATTCCGCCCGCACCCTGAAATCCCTTCCCGAGCTCTCCGCCGCCCCCCAGCTGCAGCCCAACGGCCAGGGCTGGCTGAAGACACCGGCTCAAATGCTGCGTCTGGGCCAGGAAATCATGCATGCCGCTGGCTACGGCGCCGCGGACCTCAAGAGCCTGCTGGCCCACACCGAGGCGCTCGCGGACCGCTGCCGGATGGACCCGGTCACGGACATGGGGTGGAAGCAGCCGGTGGTGCCCGAAGCCTCCGTGATCGGGATCGCCGGCGACCCGCTGGTAGAGCTTACCCAGCGGTGTGAGGCCGGGATCAACCGGCGCTTCCCGGGGATCACCGGGAAGGCTGCAGAGGAACTGCGCGCCCGGCTGGAACACGAGCTGCGGATCATCGACGGGCTCGGCTTCGCCTCCTACTTCCTGACGGTTGCCGAGGTGTCCCGGATGATCCTGGACATGGGTGTCCGGGCGGCGGCGCGCGGGTCGGGTGCCTCCAGCCTTGTGAATTTCCTGATCGATGTCAGCCAGGTCAACCCGCTGCAGCACGACCTCATTTTCGAACGCTTCCTTTCCCGCGACCGGGCCACGCTGCCGGACATTGACATCGACGTTGAAAGCGCCGAACGGCATAACGTCTACCGGAAGATCTTTGAAYGGTTCGGCTCCGAGCGCGTCACGTTGATGAGCATGCAGAACGGATACCGTGCCCGCGGGGCGGTACGCGATGCCGGCCTGGCGCTGGGTATGGATGGCGGGGACATCGATGAGATCGCCAAGCAACTGTGGCGGTTCTCGGCCCGGAACTTCCGCGAAGCACTGGTGGAAAAACCAGAGCTGAAGGAATTCGCCGGCCGGGTAGAGCAGCGGGACTTCACGGAGAACCAGCAGTTGGATCTTCTGGTGGACCTGACCGAACGGCTGGACCGCCTGCCGCGCCACATTTCGATGCACCCCTGCGGGGTCATCCTGGGCGATGCCACCCTGCTGAACCGCACCCCGGTCCAGCCCAGCGGCCTGGGCCTGCCGATGAGCCAGTTCGACAAGCACGACATGGACCCGATGGGCATGCTCAAACTTGATGTGCTGGGCGTCCGGATGCAAAGCGCCATGGCTTTCGCGGTCCGGGAAGTGATCCGGCTGCACCCGTCCAAGGCCGAGGTGGTGGCGGCCGGCCGCCACCCCGTAGGCTCCGACGGGACCGGCCCGGACTACATCGCCGCTGACGGCCGGATCGACCTCAACGCCGTGCCGCTCGACGACGAACCCACCTATGAGCTGATCCGCAGCACCCACACCCTGGGCTGCTTCCAGATCGAATCTCCGGGGCAGCGGGAACTGATCGGCAAGCTGGCGCCCCGGGAATTCAACGACCTCATCATCGACATCTCACTCTTCCGGCCCGGACCCATGAAGTCGGACATGGTGCGGCCCTTCCTGGAACACCGGCACGGTTTCGCCCCTGAGGTCTATCCGCATCCGGACCTCAAGCCCGTGCTGCAGGAGACCCATGGTGTGACGGTTTTCCACGAGCAAATCCTTAAGACCTTCGATGTGATGACCGGCTGYGGGCTGGCCCGGGCGGACGAGTTCCGGCGTGCCCTCGGCAATGAGGTCATGGAAGGCAAGGTGGAGGAATTCTTCCGCCGTGAGGCACGGGCACGGAACTATACCCCTGCCGTGGTGGACAAGGTTTGGGGAACCCTCAAGGCGTTTGGCAGCTTCGGGTTCTGCAAAGCCCACGGGGCGGCCTTCGCCGTGCCCACCTACCAGTCGGCCTGGCTGAAGACCCACCATCCCGAGGCGTTCCTGGCCGGGCTCTGGGAGCACGACCCCGGTATGTACCCCAAACGGCTGCTGGTGGCAGAAGCCCGGCGCCTGGGCATTCCCATCCTGCCCCTGGACATCAACCGCAGCCAGGCCGAATACCGGGTGGAAAGGGTGGAGGCCGGCCCGGACCAGGGCAAACTCGGCATCCGGCTGAGCCTGAACGGTATCTACGGGCTGTCCGGGGCCGAGCTGAAACGTACCGTGGCCGGCCAGCCCTACGATTCCCTCGCTGACCTGCGCGCCCGTTCACGGCTGAGCAAACCCAGCATCCAGCGGCTTGCCCAGCTGGGGGCCTTCGATTCCCTGCACCGCTCCTCCGGGGGAACTGCCAACAGGGCTGACCTGGTCCAGCATCTGCAGCAACTGCAAACCCGTCCGCAGCGCAAGGGCGTAGAGATCATAGAGGGCCAGCTCGCCCTGCCCCTGGGCGATGTCGAGCTCAAAAACCTGAAAGGAGGCCTGCCTGCCCCCACCCTGGTGGAGACGGTCCGCGCCGAACTGGATCTGTTGGCCCTGGACGTCAGCGGGCACCTGATGGCCAGCCACGCGCCGCTGCTGGAAAGGCTGGGCGTGACGACGGCGGACAAGCTCCTGGGGTTGCGAAACGGCACCGAAGTCCTGGTGGCCGGGGTGCGGGTAGCCACCCAGACCCCGCCGATGCGCGGCGGCCGTCGGGTGGTCTTCATCAGCATCGATGACGGCACCGGCTGCGTGGATTCCGTGTTCTTCCACGAGGCCCAGGAACAGTCAGGTCCCCTACTCTTCGGCACCCGGCTGCTGCTGATCCGCGGGACCACCCGGCGGACCGGACCGCGCGGCATCAGCATCAGCGCCTCCATGGCCTGGGACCTCAGCCGTACCGAGACCCTGCCGTTCCCTCCGGCGGCGGAGGGTCCCGGCCGGGGCGGCGGACCCGGCACGGCCGGGCATCCGGGGTATCCCGACGCCGCGGTCCCCGGTCCGCTGGACGGGATCCGGCGCAACCTTGCCATCACTGGCATGGGCGGCTGACCAACGGTAGACCTTCTGCGCACTGGCGGCCGGGCGGCGGCGGGCCGCGTTGGTTGGCCTCCCGGGAACCGATAGCATGGACGAGGCTGGCTGTGGTCCCCGTATGCCACAAGCTACGAAGCCTTAACTTTGAATAGGAGACACCCGTGTCAGATGCCCAGCAGATCACCCTTCTCGTCGACGGCGAAGAGACCAAGGTGACTACCGGGACCACCGGCGCGGAACTCTTTTTTGAGCGCCGCGACGTTGTTGTGGCCCGCGTCAACGGCGAACTGAAGGACCTGGACCAGGCGCTCCCGGAGGGTGCCGCCGTCGAATCCGTCACCATTGACTCCCCGGACGGCCTCAATGTCCTGCGGCACTCAACAGCCCACGTTATGRCCCAGGCGGTGCAGCAGTTGCGCCCCGACGCCAAGCTCGGCATCGGCCCGTACATCACCGACGGCTTCTACTTCGACTTCGACGTCGAGGAACCCTTCACCCCTGAAGACCTGCGCCAGCTGGAAAAGATGATGCAGAAGATCATCAACCAGAACCAGAAGTTCGTCCGCCGGGTTGTCTCCGAGGACGAGGCGCGCGAGGCCATGAAGGACGAGCCCTACAAACTCGAACTGATCGGCCTTAAGGGCGCCGGGTCCGACGCCGACGGCTCCAACGTCGAGGTCGGCGGCGGCGAACTGAGCATCTATGACAACGTCGAGCGCAAGGAAGGCACCGCCGTCTGGTGCGACCTGTGCCGCGGGCCGCACCTGCCCAACACCAAGCTGATCTCCAACGCGTTCGCCCTGACCCGCTCCTCGGCGGCCTACTGGCGCGGCAGCGAGAAAAACAAGCAGCTGCAGCGCATCTACGGCACTGCCTGGCCCACCAAGGAGGCCCTGAAGGCCTACCAGGAACGGGTTGCCGAGGCAGAGCGCCGCGACCACCGCAAGCTCGGCGCCGAACTGGACCTGTTCTCCTTCCCGGACGAGCTGGGTTCCGGCCTGCCGGTGTTCCACCCCAAGGGCGGCATCATCCGCAAGGCCATGGAGGATTACTCCCGCMAGCGCCACGTCGACGCCGGGTACGAGTTCGTCTACACCCCGCACATCACCAAGGGCCACCTTTACGAGGTCTCCGGACACCTCGACTGGTACCGGGACGGGATGTTCCCCCCGATGCACATCGACGCGGAACTGAACGAGGACGGCACGGTGCGCAAGCCCGGCCAGGATTACTACCTGAAGCCGATGAACTGCCCCATGCACAACCTCATCTTCGGCTCCCGGGGACGGTCCTACCGCGAACTGCCGCTGCGCCTCTTCGAATTCGGCTCGGTGTACCGCTACGAGAAGTCCGGCGTGGTGCACGGCCTCACCCGCGTCCGGGGCATGACCCAGGACGACGCCCACATCTACTGCACCCGCGAGCAGATGAAGGACGAGCTCACCACCACGCTCAACTTCGTCCTCGGGCTGCTGAAGGATTACGGCCTTGAGGACTTCTACCTGGAGCTGTCCACCAAGGACCCCGAGAAGTTCGTCGGTTCCGACGAGGTCTGGGAGGAAGCCACCCAGACCCTGGCCGAGGTCGCGCAGGAATCGGGACTGGAGCTTGTCCCGGATCCGGGCGGAGCAGCGTTCTACGGCCCCAAGATCTCGGTCCAGGCCCGGGACGCCATCGGCCGGACCTGGCAGATGTCCACCATCCAGCTGGACTTCAACCTGCCGGAGCGGTTCGAGCTTGAGTTCCAGGCCGCCGACGGCACCCGGCAGCGGCCGGTCATGATCCACCGCGCCCTCTTCGGCTCGATCGAACGGTTTATGGGTGTCCTGACCGAGCACTACGCCGGGGCGTTCCCCGCGTGGCTGGCGCCGGTCCAGGTGGTGGGCATTCCCGTGGCCGAAGCCTTCAACGACTACATGTTCGACGTCGTCGGCCAGCTCAAGGCCGCCGGGATCCGCGCCGAGGTGGACATTTCCTCGGACCGTTTCCCGAAGAAGATCCGGACTGCCAGCAAGGACAAGATCCCGTTTGTGCTGATCGCAGGCGGGGACGACGCCGAGGCCGGCGCCGTGTCCTTCCGCTTCCGTGACGGCAGCCAGGACAACGGGGTGCCCGTGGCCGAGGCCGTCCAGCGGATCGTCGACGCCGTCCGTAACCGGGCCAGCTAGCGGGGGAGCAGCACGTGCAGGAGACCACAGGCGCTGTCCCGGGCTACCCGGGGGACGACGGCGTGACCGACGACTTTGGCCTGGCCGGGGTGCCGGACGCGTTCCAGCGCCTGTGGACTCCGCACCGCATGGCCTACATCAAGGGCGGCCAGCACCAGTTCAAGAACCCGGACGACTGCCCGTTCTGCGTCGCTCCGGAACGTGAGGACGACGATTCCCTGATCGTGTACCGGGGACAGACCTGCTACGTCGTCCTGAACCTCTTCCCGTACAACCCCGGCCATCTCCTGGTCTGCCCCTACCGGCACATCCCGGACTACACGGACCTGACCGTCGAGGAAACCGCCGAGTTCGCCGACCTGACGCAGACAGCCATGCGGGTGCTGCGCAAGGTTGCCAACCCCAGCGGGTTCAACCTGGGAATGAACCAGGGGGTGACCGGCGGCGCCGGGATCGCCGGCCACCTGCACCAGCACGTGGTGCCGCGCTGGGGCGGGGACGGTAACTTCTTCCCGATCATCGCGCAGACCAAGGCGATCACCCAGACGCTCGGCGAAGTCCGCCAGCAGGTGGCCGAGGCGTGGCCGCAGGCCGCCGACAGCGGCAGCGACGCCGGTCCGTCGACCCCGGGGACCGCGAATGCTGAATAAGCACGCCCGGAGTTTCTTCACCGCACTCTTCTCGCCGCTGGCCCGGTGGCTGCTGCGGATGGGCATTTCACCGGACGCCGTCACCATCATCGGCACCGCCGGTGTGGTGGTCGGTGCCCTGGTGTTCTACCCCCTGGGTCAGTTGTGGTGGGGAACGTTGTTCATCACGGCCTTTATTTTTTCCGACGTCATTGACGGCATCATGGCC
>NZ_JBFTNO010000161.1:0-7137 GCF_056397525.1 Arthrobacter sp. 05L45_2
ATCCTGCTGCGCCTGAACGGCCAGGTCCTCGATCACGTCACCGCGCGGCAACCGGGCCCCGGGTGGTTTCCGGATGCCCTGCGCGACCAGCAACTGGCCGGCGACGTCCTCTGGTTCATCTGCGAGGCCGTGGACCTGCCCCTGATCATCCTGATGTTCATGCGGTTTTCCAGGAGCGACAAGCGTGAGGCCCGCGGCTTCGACGACCTCACCGACAGCGAGCTCGACGCACTAAACGCGGAGCACCTGAGGCGCGGCCGCTAGGGCCTATCCACCTGGGGCCTATTCCACGGTGACCTTGATCCGCTGCACCACGTTGTTGCCCATGCCTTGGTAGTTCCAGACCGGTTCGAGCGGCTGGATGGCGCCGCTGGAGTCCGTCGCGCGGCAGGACAGCTCGTGTTGCCCGGGATCAGCCACCCACGGCATCGACCAGGTCGCCCACGCAAACGGGCCCGCCGGGTGTTCCAGCTGCGCGGGGGCCCACTTGCCATCGATCCCGACCTCGACGCTGCGGACAGTTCCGTGGCCGGACCAGGCCCGCCCGGTCAGCATGACCGGGCCCGCTGGCAGGACCCGCTGCCGTGTAAAGAAGTCCGGGATGCCCGGCGGAACCATCAGCGAACGGACTTTTATCCAGGAAACCGGGGTGCCCGCGTCGTCCGCGTCCTGCTGGTAGCGGTACGCCACCGCTTGCTGAAAGCCCTCAAAGGGGCGCGTCAGGACCTTGATCGACGTGAGCCATTTAACGCTCGCCATCCCGTACCAGCCGGGAACCACAAGCCGCAGCGGGAAGCCGTGCTGCGGCGGCAGCGACGCGCCGTTCATCCGGTAGGCCAGCACGACGTCGGGCCGCAGCGCCTCGCTAATACGCAGGCTCCGGGCGTACTGCTGGCGCACCCCGCCCTGGATCCCGGCGTCCGCCCCGGTGAAGGCGACCTCGACGGCGCCCTCGTCCACGCCGGCCTGGGTCAGCAGGTACGCCAGCGGAACCCCGGTCCAGACGGCGGTGCCGACGCCCTCCAGCATCCAGGGCTGGCTGAGCGGCCGGGGCTTCAGCAGGGACCGGCCGTTGCCGGCGCATTCCAGGGTGACCGGGACGCTGATGCTCGGGGCGCGGCGGATGGCCCGAAGATTCAGTTCCAGGGACCGCTGGACCGCCCCGCCAATCCGCAGGTGCCAGCGGTCTTCCGTGATGGCCGGGATGTCGAAGTGGTCCAGCAGGTAGTGCAGCCCGGGCGGAGTGACGTCGTCGCGGAGGGCCTCCAATGGCATCGAATGGTTCCGGACCGCCAGCTGGAGCTCTTCGGCGGTCAGCGGGCCGTGGCTTGGCTCGCCGGGATGGGCGGACAGCTGCTGGGACTGCCGGCGCCGGGCCATGACGGGGGAGGTGTGCTTGGACATTTGCTTGGGCATGGGACTGCGATTCTGTTCCGGACCAGCCCGGTTTTGGACCGGTGTCACCGTCTTCAGGTCTACGCTCCGGCCCGGAAGCCGTCAATACCGGGCCGGCCCGACGCTGCCCCTTAGAGCGAACGCGCCTCGGCCAGGAAATCCGCCAGCCCCAGCGGTTCCCGCCCGGTCAGCGCGTGCACCGTCGACGTCGGTCCCGCCCGTTCCCCGGCCGCGATGGCCGTGTAGGTGCTGACCCATGCGTCCACCTGCCATGGCGGGGCGCCGTAGGGTTCCCGGGAGGCGTACGCTTCCGCCAGGGTCTCGTTCCGGTAGCTGATGGTCCGGCCGGTGCCGGCGGTCAGCAGCTCTGCGGCCCGGGCCAGGGACAGGTCCTCGGGGCCGGTGAGGTCGTAACTCCTGCCGCGGTGCAGTGCCGGATCGCGGAGGACTGCCAGGGCGGCGCGGGCAATGTCGCCCCGGGTGACGGCCGCCATAACGCCGTCCCCGGCGGGACCGCGGATCACCCCGTCCTCGCCGGCCAGCAATGGCAGGAAGTCCAGATAGAAGTTGTCCCGCAGGATGGTGTAGTCCATCCCGGAGCCCTTGATCCGCTCCTCGGTGGCGTAGTGGTCCCGGCCCAGGGTGAAGGTGCAGTCCGGGGCGGCCCCGAAAAACGAGGTGTACACAATGTGCTGGACGCCGGCGTCGGCCGCGGCGTCCACAAACGTGTAGTGCTGCTGCAACCGGTCCTCGGCTTCCGCGGCGGAAACCATAAAAAGGGTCTTCACACCGGCCAGGGCGGCGCGGGCCTGCGCGGCGTCCGCGTACGTGGCGGTGGCTGTCACGGCACCGTCGAGCTGCGGGGCCCGGCCGGGATCGCGCACCACGAGCCGCTGCGCAGTGCCGGCGGCCGCCAACAGCCGCGCCACCTGTCCGCCCAGCTGGCCGGTGGACCCGGTGACGGCGAGGTCCGGCAGTGCGGCCATGGGTCAGGCCTCCCGCGAGGCCGGCGACTTGGTCTGCGCCGGATCCCGTTCGGCGAGCGAGCCGATGGCGGCGTCGATCTTGTCCATGACGGCCGGGTCCAGCTTCACACCGGCGGCCGCCACGTTCCCGGCGATCTGTTCGGGCCGCGACGCCCCCATAATCGCCGACGCCACGTTCTTGTTCTGCAGGACCCAGGCGATGCTGAGCTGGGCCATGGTGAGCCCGGCCTCCTCGGCGATGGGTTTCAGCTGCTGGACACCGGTCAGGACGTCGTCGGACATCCACCGCTCGATCATTCTGGCGCCGCCCTTCGCGTCCGTGGCGCGGCTGCCCTCGGGAGCAGGCTTGCCGGGGTGGTATTTCCCGCTGAGCACACCCTGGGCCACGGGCGACCAGACAATCTGGGACAGGCCCAGCTCCTCGGAGGTGGGGACGACCTCGGCCTCGATGACCCGCCACAGCATGGAGTACTGCGGCTGGTTGGAGATCAGCTGGAACCCAAGGTCCTTGGCGAGGGCGTGGCCGTCGCGGATCTGGTTGGCTGTCCATTCACTGACGCCGATGTACAGGGCCTTCCCTTGCCGCACGATGTCGGCAAAGGCCTGCATGGTCTCTTCCAGCGGCGTCTCGTAGTCGTAGCGGTGGGCCTGGTAGAGATCCACGTAATCGGTCTGCAAGCGTGTCAACGACCCATTGATGGATTCCATGATGTGCTTCCGGGACAGCCCAAGATCGTTGTGCCCCTTCGGCCCGGTGGGCCCGAAGACCTTGGTGAAGATCTCCAGCGACTCGCGCCGCTCGTCCTTCAGTGCTTCCCCGAGGACCGTTTCCGCGGCGGTGTTGGCGTAGACGTCCGCTGTGTCGAAGGTGCTGATCCCGGCGTCGAGCGCTGCCCGCACGCACTGGGTGGCGACGTCGTTCTCCACTTGGGAGCCGTGGGTGAGCCAGTTGCCGAACGTGATTTCCGAAATCTTGAAGCCGCTGTGACCCAGGTATCTGAATTCCATGGGTCCCAACGTAGCCCAGATGGGCGTCCGGGGTAAGGCCTCAGCTGGCCTTGCGCTGCTGGCCCTGGCGCGCAGGCTGGTGCTTGAGCGCGGCGAGGGAGCCGGTGTCCAGGACGGGGCTCTTGGCCGGAACCGCCGGCTTCGCGAAAGCGCGGGGCCCGGCACCGTTCCGGTCCGTGGCGGACGCGATCAACGGCGCCACCTTCTTGATGTCCCGCACCGGGGCTTCCGGGCTGGGCAGTTCGCGGACGGAGACCTTGATCTCCGGAACGGCTTCGGCTTTGGCGCGGGCACTGGCACGGGCGTCCGCGCGCTCGACGGCGGCGGCCCAGTCTGCGGAGAGCTGGGGTTCCTTGCGGGCCGGCTTGGCGGTCCTGGCCGGCTTCGCGGTTTTCGCGGGGTGGGCCCGTTCGGCCGGTTCCGTCGCCCCGGCCGGCATGGTCAGATCCGGGGACCTGACCGTTTCGGGGGCCGGGCCGCGTCCGCGCGTCAGTGCAACGAAGGGAAGGGAAACCAGGCGTCCGAGGCCGGCAAGCAGGAGGGTAATGACGAAGGCAACAAAGACGCCGAAGAACATCACGAGGCCCACACCGAGGGTGCCGAAGAACGTGAGGTGCATGGCGATCGTTGTCGGGTCTTCCACTTCGCCTCTCCTATCCAGCCTGCAGTTATCCAGCCCGCAGTGAGGTCCGTTCCGCATTGTCTCGCCGGGCAACAGCCCTTCTTAACCATACGGAATTTTTCGGGCTGACACGCACGGAAAGCCCCGGCCGGGAGGGTTGTGTCCAAGCTGATATGTTCCGCGTTTATAGTCGGAGGAGACTCCCGCCGGAAACCGTCCGGCCCGCCGGAAGGAACCACGTGACAGACGCCCAGGCCGCCGCTTCCGAGCCCCACGGCGTCCCCTTCGAGGGAAACTGCCCGTGCCTGTCAGGGGAGCAATATGCCGACTGCTGCGGCCGCTTCCACCGCGACGACTCGGACGCGTCCACGGCGGAGCAGCTCATGCGGTCGCGGTACAGCGCCTTCGTGGTGCTCGACGCCGGATACCTGCTCCGCACCTGGCACCCGGAGACGCGCCCGGCCACGCTGGAGCTCGATGCGGAAACCCAGTGGCGGCGCCTCGACATCGTCTCGACGCACCGCGGCGGCCCGCTGGACACGGAAGGAACGGTTGAGTTCGCTGCCTATTACCGGCACGACGGCGAGCCCGGCGTGCACCGCGAAACCAGCCGGTTCCTGCGGGAGGACCGGCGCTGGTACTACTTGGACGCGGTGACGCTCGCCTAGCGCTCCTCGACGGTTTCCACCGGGGTGAAACCGGCGCGGTCCACCTTGCGGTGGAAGCGCATGCCGGCCAGCCCGCCGAGCATGGCGCCGATCAGGGCCACCACGGCCACCACAACGGCCGCGATGATGCTGGTCGCGGTCAGGTCGCCTTCATTGACCGGGATGCGCGGGAAGCTGTTCAGGTTCGCCAGGACATTGAACCTCTGCCCGGCCGTCATGGCCAGGACAGCCACGATGATGGCCGCGATCAGGGCCCAGATCCAGACCATCAGACCCTGCCGGGCGCCATTGAACCGCGCCATCCTGCCGGCCACGTAACCGCCGCAGTAGTAGGAGACAAAAAGGATCACGAGCAGGGTGATGATGCCCACCAGGCCCACGCTCTGGTTCTGTGAGGCCTGGTTGACGGCTTCATTGACGTTGGTGTTGGTGGCGAGGCCGACGGCGGTGCCGGCAGCTGCGACCAGCGCAGTGAGCAGCACGGCCATGCCAGTGGCGGCGAGCCAGCCGAAGAACGCCGAGCCGATCTTGACGCCGCCGAACTGTTCCTTCTCGCGGGCCACGACGGCCTCGCGGGTGGGCACCTCCTCGACGACGGCGTCGTTCTCGACGTAACCTCGCTCATCGCGCGAGCCGTGGATCACGCGATCGTCGGCGGCGCGGTCGTCGACCACACGGTCGTTGCGTCGTGCCGCGCCCGCAGCGGCTGCCCCGGCGACGGGGGCGGCGGGGAAAGCCCTGGTGTCGTTGGAGCGCGCATCCGCCCGGGCGTCGGTGCGTTCCTCGGCACGGACTTCGTGGCGGGTCTCCGCGTCGGTTGGCCGCTCTGCAGTCACGCCGTCCTGGCGCGCGTCGTGGATCCGGCCGTCCCGGTCCACGGTCCGGTCGTCCTCGGGAACGCGGCGGGGCATACGGTCTTCGGGGCCTGTGCTGCTCATGATGGCTGCTCGCTTTCATTGATTGACCCGAACCCATTGTTTGGGCCGGGCACGGCAATGCTTCGACCGTCATCAGGTCTTCCCCACACCTAACCACGGCATCCCCGCACATAGCAAGGATGCTTACTATTCAGGGGAGGTTGCCGCCCGCCCGGCATTGCCCCACGTCAGCGGTATGTTCGGTGCAGGTTTTCCGTTGCGGACGCGCGCGGGCTGGCGTCCGCGATCCAGGGCCCGGTCCCCTCGGACTGGTCCAGCACACCGGCCTCCAGCCATTCGAAGTCCCCGGCCAGCACCTGGCGGGTCAGGCCACGGTCGCCGTCGTCGGTGTTTCGCCAGAGCTGGTCGAAATACTCTTCGACCCGGACCCGCGCCTGCGCGCAGTAGGCGTCGGCGAGCTGGTAGGCGGAGGCGCCGCGCTCCGGGGCGGTCCGCAGCAGCATTTCCGCCCGGGAACAGCAGGCAGCCATCGCGAACAGCTCCGCGCCGATGTCCACGATCCGCCCAAGGAACGCCTGCTTGTGCTCCAGCTTCGCCTGCCAGCGGCCCATACCGTAGAAGGTCTGGCGCGCCAGCCGCCGAGACGCGCGTTCGACGAAGCGCAGATGCCGGGCGAGCCGGCCGAAGTCGCTATACGAGCGCGGGTCCAGGCCGTTGCCCGCCACCAGCTTCGGGAGCCAGCGGGCGTAGAAGCCGGATGCGCCGACGGCGGCCTTCGCCTTCTCGGACAGGCTGGCCTCCTCGGACGCGAGGGCACCGGCGGCGGCCAGGTGGGCGTCCACCGCCTCCCTGGCGATCAGCAGCCGCATGATCTCCGAGGACCCCTCGAAGATCCGGTTGATCCGCAGGTCCCGCAGCTGCTGCTCGGCGGGGACGGCGCGCTCGCCGCGGGCCTCGAGGGAGTCGGCCGTCTCGAAGCCCCGGCCGCCGCGGATCTGGACCAGTTCGTCCGCGATCCGGCAGCTGATTTCGGTGGACCAGAGCTTCGCCAGGGCGGCCTCGATCCGGACGTCCTTCTGGCCGGCGTCGGCCAGTTCGGCGGACAACTCGAACACGGCATCCAAGGCGAAAGCGCTCGCGGCGATGAAGGCGATCTTCTTGCCCACCGCCTCATGCTGGCCCACCGGGCGGCCCCACTGGGTGCGCGCGTTGGACCATTCGCGGGCGATCTTCAGGCTCCAGCGGCCGGACGCGACACAGAGGGCGGGAATGGACAGCCGGCCGGTGTTCAGCGTGGTGAGTGCGATTTTCAGGCCCTGGCCCTCGCGGCCGAGCCGGTTGGCCGCGGGCACCCGGACCTGATGGAAGCGGGTGACGCCGTTTTCGATACCGCGCAGGCCCATAAACGCGTTGCGGTTCTCCACCGTGATGCCGGGGGAGTCCATCTCGACGACGAAGGCGCTGATACCTCCCTTGTGTTCGGTGCCGTCGGAGTCGGTGTGGGCCGGGACGAGGGCCATTACCACCACGAGCTCCGCGATGACGCCGTTGGTGGTCCACAGCTTCACGCCGTCCAGCAC
>NZ_JBFTNO010000162.1:0-12647 GCF_056397525.1 Arthrobacter sp. 05L45_2
GTGGCGGTGGCGGTCAGGGCGTGTTCCATCCGGGTGCTGGTCCCGGGGTCGGTGACGGGCCGGACCCGGTCCAGGGCCTGGCTGATGATCGTGGCGGACCGGGAACCAAGGACGCCCGCGGCGAGGGCGGCGCCGAGTTCCTCGTGCCGGGGTGCCAGGGGCTGGCCGGTGGTCCCGGTGCCGGGCAGCACGGTCCCGGCGAGAGCCAGCCGGCGGTGGGCTTCGGTGGCGCTGATATGCAGGCGGGCGCGGAGGAAATCCCCGGCCCGCCGGTACCCGTCATCCAGGACCGGGTCATGGGTGGCAGCGGCGTCGGTGCGGGTGCGTTCGACCGCTGCCGCAGCGATGAGTTGCAGGTACTCCACGGTCCGGGAGATCTCCTCGACCCGGGCCGCGAACTCCGCGGCCTCCCGCACCCCGAACAACGCGGCGTCCGCGGCCGCCGTGACACTCAACCCCCGCAAGTCCTCCAGCACACCACCCAACACCGCACCGCCGGCAAGCTCACAGCCCTGCGCACCGCGCCGATCACCGTCCGGCCCACCAGCCGGACGAAACGCGAGAGCTGCACCGCTTCCCATAAACCAAGTCTCCCAAGGGGGTACGACAAAATAGCGACCACCACCTACGCGAACCCGCCACCGAACACGCCGCGCCGCTGCCGCGCCGCCACCGAACACGCCGCGCCGCCACCGAACACGCCGCGCCGCTGCCGCGCCGCAGTTGCAGCAATCGAAGCACCCCCGCAACCGACCACCCGCCCGCTTCGCCATGGCCGCCGGCGTCATACGGACACAATCAACAACCCCGGCCCGAAAGCACGCGCCGTGCCCGGTGCCGCCAGGGATTTCTACCGCGGCCCACCAGCGGAATCAGTCGCCTAGGACCGTGCCGTATTTCAGATCGGTAACGCTAGCTCCTATGCTTAGCTGGAGCCTTTGTAAGGATTTGGGGGCGAGTAGTCGTGAGGAAACTGGTAAATGAGTAGTGTTCTGACAATCCGCGGAGGCGTCCCGCTGACCGGCCGCGTCACCGTTCGCGGGGCCAAGAATCTTGTCCCCAAGGCGATGGTCGCTGCCCTGCTGGGCAACGAGCCCTCCGTGCTGCGCAACGTGCCGGAGATCAAGGACGTTGAAGTTGTCACCAGCCTGCTCCAGCTCCACGGCGTCACAGTGGACAAGGACCCCGTCACGGGCGACCTGACCCTGGATCCGACCAACGCCAAGACGGCCTCGCACACGGCCATCGACGCGCATGCCGGCGACTCCCGCATCCCGATCCTGCTGTGCGGTCCGCTGATCCACGCCATCGGTGAGGCTTTTATCCCGGACCTTGGCGGCTGCAAGATCGGCGACCGCCCCATCGATTACCACCTCAACGTCCTGCGCCAGTTCGGTGCCGTCGTTGAGAAGCGCCCGGGCGGCATCCACATCTCCGCTCCGCATGGCCTCAAGGGCGCCAAAATCGCCCTGCCGTACCCGTCCGTCGGAGCCACCGAGCAGGTCCTGCTCAGCGCCACCCGCGCCGAGGGAATCACCGAGCTTTCCGGTGCCGCCACGGAACCGGAAATCGTCGACCTCATCGCCGTGCTGCAGAAGATGGGCGCCATCATCAGCGTCCAGACCGACCGCACCATCCGGATCGAAGGCGTGCAGGACCTGGGCGGCTACAACCACCGCGCCCTGTCCGACCGCAACGAATCGGCGTCGTGGGCCTCGGCAGCGCTGGTGACCCGCGGCGATATCTTCGTCGAAGGCGCCACGCAGCGCGACATGATGACCTTCCTGAACACCTACCGCAAAGTGGGCGGCGGCATGGACATCGGCGAGGACGGCATCCGCTTCTACCACCCGGGCGGCAAGCTGAACCCGCTGGTGCTCGAAACCGATGTACACCCCGGGTTCATGACTGACTGGCAGCAGCCGCTGGTGGTCGCCCTGACACAGGCCGAAGGCGTGTCGATCGTGCACGAGACCGTGTACGAAAACCGGTTCGGTTTCACTGACGCCCTCATCCGGATGGGCGCCAACATCCAGGTGCACCGCGAATGCCTGGGCAGCGTTCCTTGCCGGTTCGGCCAGCGCAACTTCCTGCACTCCGCCGTCATCTCCGGGCCCACGCAGCTCAAGGGCGCCGACATTGATGTGCCGGACCTGCGCGGCGGCTTCAGCCACCTCATCGCAGCCCTCGCCGCCACCGGCACCTCAAAGGTCACCGGCATCGACATCATCAACCGCGGCTACGAGCGCTTCACCGAGAAGCTCGCCGGCCTCGGCGCCGACTTCGACATCACGTCGGCCCGGTAGCGGGGACCACCGTGAAGGAAACCGCCAAGAGCCACATCACCTTTGTCATCACGGCCGGAATTGTCCGACCGGTGATGAACCTGCTGATGAACAAGAAGTGGGAGGGCCTTGAAAAGCTCCCCGCGGGCGGCTTCATCGCCGTGCCCAACCACTGCACAGAGATCGACCCCCTGGTGATCGGGCACATGCTCTACAACCAGAACCGGATGCCGCACTTCCTCGCCAAGGGCAGCCTGTTCAAGGTCCCGGTGCTGGCTTCGGTGCTGCGCAACACCAAGCAGGTCCCGGTGGAACGTTCGACGGCGGGTGCCAACCGTTCGCTTCAGGTCGCCAGGGAAGTCGTGGACGAGGGCGGAGCCATCATCATTTATCCGGAGGGTACGCTGACGCGTGACCCGGACCTGTGGCCGATGAAAGGCCACACGGGGGCGGCCCGGATGGCGCTGGAAAGCGGTATCCCCGTGGTCCCGATGGCCCACTGGGGGGCGCACGAGGTCTTCCCCCGCTACGCCAAGCGTTTCCACATCTTCCCCCGGAAGACGTCCCGTGTGCTGGTCGGCGACCCCGTGGACCTGAGCGCCTTTGCCGGCCGCCCGCTGGACAAAGCGACCCTCACCGAGGCCACCAACGTGATCATGGACGCCATCACTGAACTGCTGGCCACCCTGCGCGGCGGCCAGCCCCCGCTGGTCCGCTGGGATCCGTCGGCCCACAACCAGTCAGCCCACGGGCGCTTCGTCGAACGCGGCGGCAGCACCTCGAACAGCGCGGGCGCCGGCGCCGCAGCCACTGCCCCTGGGTCTGGTACCGCGCCGGAGACCGGCGCCGCGCCTGTCACCAACACTGCAACGGACGCCGACGCCGGTAGCGCCGCGGACGGTACCAAGTGACGGCCGGACACCACACAGACGCCACCGGTTCTGCCCTGAACGTCGCGGTCCTCGGCGCTGGTTCCTGGGGGACCACGTTCGCGAAAGTGCTCGCCGACGCCGCTGCTGCCTCCGGCGTCGACCGCCAGATCCGCCTCTGGGGCCGGCGCGCCGCCGTCGTCGACCAAATCAACACCGCGCACCGCAACGAGCAGTACCTCAAGGACATTGCGCTGCCCTCCAGCATCACGGCCTCCACCGACGTCGCCGAAGTCRTGGACGGAGCCGACCTCGTCGTTCTGGCCGTTCCCGCCCAGACGCTCCGGCTTCAGCTGCGCGAATGGTCGTCCCTCATCGGACCGGAGGCCATGGTGGTGTCCCTGATGAAGGGCCTGGAACTGCACACCGACGCCCGCATGAGCGAGGTCATCAGCGAAGAGCTGTCCATCCCCGCCGAGCGCGTCGCCGTCGTGTCCGGACCCAATCTCGCCATGGAGATCGCCCGGGAAGAACCGACAGCCTCAGTAGTGGCCTGCACCGATGACGCGGCCGCCGGCTGGATCGCCCGTACCTGCACGGCACCCTACTTCCGGCCGTATACGACGTCGGAYGTGGTYGGCGTCGAAATCGGCGGGATCGTCAAGAACATCATTGCCCTGGCGGTCGGCATCTGCGAAGGCAARCRSATGGGSGACAACACCAAAGCCTCCGTCATTACCCGCGGCCTCGCCGAGACGTCCAGGCTGACGCTGGCGCTGGGCGGCGAAGCGCGGACCATGGCGGGGCTGGCAGGACTTGGCGACCTCGTCGCGACCTGCTCCTCGCCGCTGTCCAGGAACCACACGGCCGGCCGCCTGCTTGGCACCGGCCTGACCCTCGACCAGGTCACCGCCGAGATGACGCAGACCGCAGAAGGCATCAAATCGGCCCAGGCCGTGCACGAACTGGCCGGCAAGTCCGGCGTCGAGATGCCCATCACGGCCGCCGTCGTCGCCGTGCTGGCCGGAAAACTGTCCGTTGACGAACTGGGACCGCTCCTGTTGTCCCGGGACCTGAAATCCGAAGGCGATTACTAAGAGTGTCTGAGATCAACGCATCAACAGAAGCTTCCGCGAGCCGGTCGCGTCCCCGGGTGGCCGTGCTCTTCGGCGGCCGTTCCAGCGAACACGCGGTCAGCTGCGTCACGGCGGCCGGCGTCCTCGGCGCCATTGACCAGGCCAAATATGAGGTGATCCCGATTGGAATCGCCAAGACCGGCCAGTGGGTCCTCGCCTCCGGCGACACCGCCCAGTGGTCGCTGTCTGCGACCTCCCTGCCGGAAGTGGCCCCGTCGGACCAGACCGTGACCCTCGCGGAGATCGGCGGGGAGCACCAGCTGATTGTGGCCGCCCCGAACCAGGTGCCGCAGGAACTGGGCTCCGTGGACGTCGTTTTCCCGCTGCTGCACGGGCCGTTTGGCGAAGACGGCACGGTCCAGGGTCYCCTGGAACTGTCCGACACGCGCTACGTCGGCGCTGGCGTCCTGGCCTCGGCCGTCGGTATGGACAAGCACTTTATGAAGGTGGTCTTCGAGTCCGCCGGGCTGCGGGTCGGGCCCTACATCGCCGTCACGGACCGCCAGTGGCTCACCGATCCGGAACTGGTGCGGAAACGTGTGGACGCCCTCGGGTTCCCGGTCTTCGTCAAGCCCGCCCGGGCCGGCTCCTCCATGGGCATCTCCAAGGTCGATTCGCTCGAGGGCCTCGATGCCGCAATCGAGGCGGCCAGGGAGCACGACCCCAAACTCGTCATCGAAGCCGGCATCGTCGGCCGGGAAATCGAATGCGCCGTGCTCGAAGGCCGGGGGACCGACGCCCCGCGGACGTCAATGCCCGGGGAGATCTCCGTGGCCGGCGGCGGCCACGACTTCTACGACTTCAACGCCAAGTACGTGGAGGACGACGCCGCCGCGCTGAGCTGCCCGGCCGACCTCCCCGATGAGGCAATCGCCCGGGTCCGCGAGCTGGCCGCTGTAGCGTTCGACGCCGTCGGCGCCGAGGGCCTCAGCCGGGTGGACTTCTTCTACACCCCGGACGGCGAACTGATCATCAATGAGATCAACACCATGCCCGGCTTCACGCCGAAGAGCATGTACCCGCAGATGTGGAAGGCCTCGGGCCTGGGTTATGCGGAACTGATCGACGAACTGATCCATCTGGCCCTGCACCGCCGGACCGGACTGCGCTAGTCCCCACCGGCTCCCTAACCTCGCTCCGCTTCGGCCAGGGAACCCTGCCGGCGTGGGCCCCACCGGCAGCTAATGCTCGCTCCGCGTCGGCCAGGGAACCCTGCCGGCGTGGGCCCAACCGGCGCCTAAGGCTCGCGCCGCTTCGGCCAGGGAACCCTGCCGGCGTGGGCCCAACCGGCGCCTAAGGCTCGCCCCGCTTCGGCCAGGGAACCCTGCTTTACTTGCCGGTCGGCAGGTTCGGCAGGTCTTCCTGGCCAACGCACTTGCGCGCGGCCTTGATCTTCGACGCCGGCGAGGCGAGCTCCGCCAGGACCGTCGCCGAGCTGATCTTGTTCGGGTCCATGAGGATTTCGGTGGCGGGTTCGCGCCCGAACGTGGTCGGAGCAGGCACTCAGGACGAGCCCGGCAGCGGCCGCCGTGGCCAGGAAACGAAGCGGACGAAGGAAGCCGGACGGGCGGAACTGCTGCATCCATCCAGCCTATCCCGGCCGGGGGAGCCGTTTGGCCGCCGCGGAGCTGCAGCCCGCCGTCGTTGTCGCCCCCTCGCGGTAGCGTAGGGCTGTGCCCGAACCACTGACGCAAAAGTCCCCAAAGCCCGAAGAGTCCGGGTCCCTCACCGTGGCCCAGCTCTCCGAGTCGGACCTCCTCGCCCGGATCTTCCCGCGGCTGCACGGCGGAGACACCAGCGCCCTGTTGCTGGGTCCCGGCGACGACGCCGCCATAGTCGCGGCGCCGGACGGCCGGACTGTGGTCAGCATCGACACTCAGGTGGCCGACCAGGACTTCCGGCTCAAATGGAACAACGGCTACCGCACGTCCGGCTACGACGTCGGCTGGAAGGCCGCTGCCCAGAACCTCAGCGACATCAACGCCATGGGCGCCCGCGCCACCTCCATGGTGGTCAGCCTCACCATGCCCCCCGAAACACTCGTGTCCTGGGTCGAGGACTTCGCGGACGGCCTCAGCGCGGGCATCCGCGAACTCGGCGCGCCCGGCTGTGCCGTGGCCGGCGGAGACCTGGGCCGTGGCCGCGAACTGGCCGTCAGTGTCGCCATCCTGGGCACCCTCGACGGGGCCGCCCCTGTGCTGCGCTCCGGTGCCGCCGCAGGGGACACCTTGGCACTCGCAGGTACCGTGGGGCGCGCCGCCGCCGGCCTGGCCCTGCTGGAATCCGCCACCCCGGTGGCCGAGCTGACCGCAGAACAGCGCGGCCTGATGGACAGCCAGTGCCGCCCGGCGCCTCCGCTCGCGGCCGGTCCGCTGGCCCGCGAGGCCGGCGCCACTGCCCTGATGGACATCTCCGACGGACTGGTCCGCGACGGCCAGCGGATGGCAGCAGCCAGCCACGCCGTCCTGGACCTGGATCCGGCCGCACTAAAAGAACTCGGCGACGACCTGCTGCCCGCGGCCGCACTGCTGGGCGCGGACCCGATGGCATGGGTGCTCGGCGGAGGAGAGGACCATGGCCTGCTTGCAGCCTTTCCAGCCGGCATTCAGCTGCCTCAAGGTTTCACTGCGATAGGCTCGGTAGTGGCCTCTGCACCAACGGACAGCACGGGCGTCACGATAGCGGGCCGGCCCGCGGACACCGTGGGATGGGATCACTTTGCAGACTAAAATTGCCGCCAACGCGCAAGCGATGAAGCGGTGGTTGGGCAAGGCGGAGACAACGCTTGGAAACCACAGCGACCGCCTGAACGCCATCAATATCTTTCCCGTCGCCGACGGTGACACCGGCACCAACCTCTACCTGACGGTGCGCGCCGCTGCCCGGGCCCTGCAGGACGTCCCTACTGAGACTGCCACGCTGCCGCAACTGAACCCGGGCACCCCGGTCCACGTGGCCGGTCCGCCGGACGCGGTCCAGAACGACGTCGGCGCCGTCCTGGCCAAGGCGGGCCAGGCAGCCATTGAGCAGGCACGCGGTAACTCCGGCACCCTCTTCGCCGTTTTCCTGTGTGCCGCGGCGGAGCCCCTGGCCGGGCACCCGCGGCTCAGCTCGCCCCTGCTGGCAGCCGCTCTCAACCGCGCCCAAATCAGGGCCTGGTCGGCGCTAAGTGACCCGGTACCGGGCACCATGCTTTCCGTGATGGAGGCAGCGGCCCGGGCGGCCGCCGCTGTGGACGCGGAGCACGACGGCGACGACAGTAACCACACGCTGGGGCTGGCGCTCGACGCCGCGGTCGAGGCCGCCCTGGCCGCCGTCGTCCGCACCGAGGATCAGCTCGAGGCCCTGCACTCCGCCCGCGTGGTGGACGCCGGCGGCGTCGGGATGCTGCTGGTGCTGGACTGCCTGCGCTCCGCCGTGCTGGGCGAGGAACTGCAGGACCAGCTGCTGGACGGACTGCACGGGTACGACGTCCAGGACCCCCACATCCACACGGACATGCCCCGGGACGACGGCGTGGAAGTCATGTGCACCATCACCCTCTCACCCCTGGACGCCGCCACCATGCGGCAGCGGCTCGATGAAATGGGGGAGTCCGTCATCATGAGCCAGGTGGGTGGCGAGGCCGACGCCAACGGCGCCTACCGGTGGCGGGTCCACGTCCACGTGCCCGACCCGGCGCCCGCCGTCGCCCTCATCCGCTCGCTGGGTGAACCCTCGGACTTCAACGTCAGCGACCTCGCGTTGCCCCGGGACCCCTCGGAGAGTTCCTCGGCGGGAATCCCGGACCAGGGTCCTGATACCGGGCCCGGCACCACGGACCTCGACGGACATGAACGCTGAACTTGAGCTGGGCCTGGAGCGCCGGATCGGCAAGCGCTCCGCAGCCGTCATCGAAAAGCACCTTGGCATCAGCACCGTCGGCGGCCTGCTGAACTACTTCCCCCGGCGCTACCTGAGCCGCGGCGAACTGACCCCCATCAGCGAGGTCCCGCTSGAYGAGGAAGTGACSCTCATTGCSCGGGTSGTCTCCAACAGCACCCGCGCCATGCGCGCCCGCCGCGGTTCGCTAACCGACGTCGTGATTTCCGACGACGCCGGCACCGGCGTTCCCGGAACCCTCAAGGTCAGCTTCTTCAACGGCTTCCGGGCCAAAGCGGAACTCCAGCCGGGCCGGCGCGCGATGTTCTCCGGCAAGGTCACCCGCTATGCAGGATCGCTGGGCCTGACCAACCCGGACTTCCTGCTGCTCGACGAGGACCCCGACACTCCCGGGATGGACCCGGAAAAGCTCGCCGCCATGCCCATTCCTGTGTATCCCGCGACGGCGAAACTAACCAGCTGGTCCATCCAAAAGGTGATCACCACGCTGCTGGACACCGTGGAGCTCGGGGATCTGGATGACCCCCTCCCTGCGGACATCGCGGCCCGCGAGAAGTTCCTGCCGGTGGCCGACGCCTACCGACTCATCCACGCCCCGCAGTCGCCCGCCGACTGGCAGCGCGCCCGCGACCRCTTCCGGTACCAGGAAGCCCTCGTCCTGCAGTCCGCCCTGGCCCGGCGCCGGGCCCAGCTGGCGGCCGAGGAGGCGACGGCCCGCCGGCCGGCCACCGACGGCCTGCTCACGGCTTTCGACCGGCAGCTGCCCTTCACCCTGACCGCCGGCCAGGCCGCCGTCGGCAAGACCCTGGCCGGGGAACTGGCACAGGACTCGCCGATGAACCGGCTGCTCCAAGGCGAGGTGGGTTCGGGAAAGACGATTGTTGCCCTGCGCGCCATGCTGCAGGTGGTCGACGCCGGGGGACAGGCCGCACTGCTGGCGCCCACCGAAGTGCTCGCGGCCCAGCATTATGAATCCATCCGCCGCACTTTGGGCCCGCTCTCCCGGGACGGGCTGCTGGGCGGATTCGGCCCCGACGCCGTCCAGGTCACGCTGCTGACCGGCTCGATGCCCACGGCCGCCCGGAAACAGGCCATGCTCGACGCCGCCGCCGGGACCGCCGGGATCGTGATCGGCACGCACGCCCTGCTGAGCGACAACGTCTCTTTCTACGACCTCGGGCTCATCGTGGTGGACGAACAGCACCGCTTCGGAGTCGAACAGCGCGACGCGCTCCGCGCCAAGGCCAGCAAACCGCCGCACCTGCTGGTCATGACGGCCACGCCCATCCCGCGCACCGTGGCCATGACCGTGTTCGGTGACCTCGAAACCTCCATCCTCGACGAACTGCCGGCAGGCCGTGCGCCCATCTCCACCCACGTGGTGGGCCTGGCCGAGCATCCGGCCTGGGCCACCCGGATCTGGTCACGTTCGCGCGAGGAGATCGACGCCGGACACCAGGTCTACGTGGTCTGCCCCAAGATCGGAGCGGACGACGACGGTGACTTCAGCCCGGGGGAGGCCGAACCCACCGATGCCGACCTCGCGGAGACCGGAGGCCGGGAGCTCGCGTCGGTTACCGGCGTCGTCGAACTGCTTGGCGACGAACCGGCCCTCGCCGGGGTGCCCGTCGCGCCGCTGCACGGCCGCCAGGACCCGGTCCTCAAATCCGAAACCATGGCCTCATTCACGGCAAACCAGACCAAACTGCTGGTCTCCACCACCGTGATCGAGGTAGGTGTGGACGTGCACAACGCCACACTGATGGTGATCCTGGACGCGGACCGCTTCGGTATTTCCCAGCTGCACCAGCTCCGAGGCCGTGTGGGCCGCGGCGGCTTGCCGGGAACGTGCCTGCTGGTCACCACCCTGGAACCGGAGCATCCCAGCCGGCGCCGCCTGGACGCGGTGGCGGCGACCACGGACGGCTTCGAGCTCTCGCAGGAGGACCTCAAGCTCCGCCGCGAAGGTGACATCCTCGGCGCTTCGCAGTCCGGCGGCAGGTCGACGCTGAAGCTGCTGCGGGTCCTGGAGCACGAGGACGTCATCGCCCGGGCGCGGCAGGACGCCCAGGCCATTGTGTCCGCCGACCCGAACCTGGCCCGGCACAGTGTGCTCGCCGCGGCAATCGACGACTACCTCAATCCGGAGAAGGAGGCGTTCCTTGAACGCGGCTAGAACACAAACCATGGGCGGCGCTGCCCCGGCCCGGCGGGACGTACTGGCATGAGSCGTATCATCGCGGGGGCCGCCGGCGGCACACCGTTGGTCAGCGTCCCGGGTTCCCTAACGCGCCCCACCACGGACCGGGTCAAGGAAGCACTCTTCTCCCGGCTGGACGCCTTCGAGGTCATCGCCGACGCTCGGGTGCTGGATCTGTATGCAGGTTCCGGCTCCCTCGGCGTGGAGAGTGCCAGCCGTGGCGCGGCCGCCGTGGACCTGGTGGAGTTCGACGGGAAAGCTAGCGAGGTCTGCCAGCGCAACGCCGACCTCGTCAACACCGTCGCGCGGCGCAAGGTGGTGTCCGTGCACCGCTCCAAGGTCGAATCCTTCCTGGACCGGGCCGCCGACGCGACGCTCTGGGACCTGGCGTTCCTGGACCCGCCGTACCCGCTTGATGACGTGGCGCTGGCGGCCGTGCTCACCAAGCTGCTCCCGCACCTGGCCCCGGGCGGCGTCGTCGTGGTGGAACGGTCCGCCCGGACGCCGGAGCCTTCATGGCCGGAGGGTATGGAGCGTTTCGCGGAGAAGAAATACGGCGAGACCCGGCTGTGGTTCGCCGAACCCGGCGTTGATGAACCCCAGGCCGTGTCGGCACCGGACCCGGCGGGGGACAAGGACTAGTCCGACAGCACGTCCAGTTCGACACCGGCCAGCACTCTGGCAGGGTGCGGACCCCGAGCCGTGAGGGCCGCAGTCCACGCGGCGGGCCAGGGGACCTGCGTGCCGGTCAGGATGATGTTGCCGGGATGCCGGCCGGCGAACATACCGGTCTCGGCGAAGGCAGCCACATCCGCCATCGCTCGGCGCAGCGCGGCCACCTGGCTGCGCACCAGCGTCAGCCCCGGTTCGTCGCCGACGTTGACGATCAGCACCCCGCACGGGGTCAACCGGGCGGCCGCCTCCCGGTAGAAGTCAGTGCAGGCGATGTGCTCCGGCGCTTCCGGTCCGGAAAAGATATCCAGGATCACGACGTCGAAGCGCAGCCCCGCAGGCAGCTCGGCCAGGGACTCCCGGGCGTCGCCGATCAGGGTGTGCAGCTCGGTGCCCTGCGGCATCGGCAGCTGCTGGAGGACGAAATCCAGCAGCTCCCGTTCAAGCTCCACCGCGTACTGGACGGAGCCCGGCCGGGTCGCCTGGATGTACCGGGCAAGCGTGAGGGCACCGGCACCGAGGTGCAGGGCCGTAATGGGTTCACCCCACGGCGCAGCAAGATCCACCACGTGGCCGATCCGCCGCAGGTACTCGTAGAAGATGTCATCCGGCTCGGCCAGATTTACGTGGGATTGCTCGGCCCCGCCGATGCTCAGGACGAATCCGCCGTCGGTGAATTCGTCCGGCTCGATCACGGCGTGCTGACCGGTGGTGCGCAGGAACCGGGTGGCCGTGGGGCCTCCCGCCGGAGCTCCAGCGTTCCCGGCCGGACTGGCCGCCGCGTCCCCGGCGCTCACAGCCTGTCCCGGAGGGTGGAGAGCCGTTCGGCGGCTTCTTCGAGCACGTGGGTCTTTTTGCAGAAAGCGAAGCGGAGCAGGCTCCGGGTCCGCTCGGCGCCCTCCGCATGGCAAAAGACCGGCACCGGGATGGCCGCAACGCCCACCAGTTCGGGCAGACGGCGGGCCAGGTCCACGGAATCGGAGATCCCCAGCGGGGCAGTATCAACATTGACGAAGTAGGTCCCTTGCGGTGTGTAGACCTCCAGCCCCGCCGCGCGGAGCCCCTCGCTGAGGATGTCCCGCTTGAGGCGCAGCGTGTCGGCAATCCCGGTGTAGAACTCCTCCGGCAGGCCCAGGCCCACCGCGATGGCGCTCTGGAACGGGGTGCCGGAACTGTAGCTAAGGAACTGCTTGRCCGTCCGGGCCGCTGACACGAGGTGCTCGGGGCCGCTGAGCCAGCCGATCTTCCAACCGGTGAAGGAGAAGGTCTTTCCGGCCGAGGAGATCGTCAGGGTCCGTTCCGCCGCGCCCGGCAGGGTGGCGATGGGCACGTGCTCGGCGCCAAAAGTGAGGTGCTCGTACACCTCGTCGGTGATGATGACGGCGTCGTGCCGGGCGGCGAGCTCCACCACGCGTTCCAACACCTCACGGGGGAAGACCGCGCCCGTGGGGTTGTGCGGATTGTTTACCAGCACCACCTTGGTGCGGTCGCTGAACGCCGCAGCCAGCGCGTCGAGGTCCGGCATAAAGTCAGGGGTCAGCAGCGGCGCTGTCACGTGCCGGGCGCCGGACAGCCCAATGATGGCGCCGTACGAGTCGTAGAA
>NZ_JBFTNO010000163.1:0-7118 GCF_056397525.1 Arthrobacter sp. 05L45_2
TGCCCGCAGCGGCCACCGGCTTATAGGTCGCGAGGTCAAAAACCTGCACATCGATTGAGCGGTCAGCGCTCGTCGCGACGAGATAGCGGCCGTCCGGGCTGACGGTCGAGCCCATAATCTTGCCGAACGGAGTCATCAGACGGTCGCCGATGGGTTTGATCACCTGATTCGAGGAGATCTGCTCCCCGTCGTTGTTCTGGGTTCCGACCTGCTGCTGACCGAACGGAAGCGTCGAAGCGGCAGCGATACCCGCTCCGCCGAGGACTGCCAACGTGCAGCCCGCCGCCACAATGGCAAGGGGCTTGCGGGCGCGAACCGACTTCGAGAGCTGGCGCAGGACGGAGGGGCCGGGTTCTCGCCCGCTGGTGGATCCACTGGCTGTTTTTGAGACTTTTGTCATGCCAACGAACCTACGGATTCCAGCTTAAATCCAGGTGACGCCCTTGGTTATTCCAGGCAACCATCTGCCGCCCAATCCGCGATCCCGCCACTCGCCACCTATCCCCGCCCGGGCACCGGCATACGGTCCTCTCCCCTTATCGGTGCTGCTGCTCCCCCGCGCGGCAGCACCGGAAACCAGCACCCCCCTGGCCTACTCTGGAGGCATGAACCCACTTGTGTTCGCAGCGGCGTTGCCCGCCGGCCCGGTTACACCAGTCACCGGGCTTCTGCCCCCGTGGCTGGATCCTAATGAGTTCCTGCGCAACCCGGCCCTCGCGCCGTGGGCGGTTGCCATCGTGTGCGTTTTCCTGTTCATCGAAACAGGGCTGCTGGTCGGCTTCTTCCTGCCCGGGGATTCGCTGTTGTTCACGGCGGGCCTGCTCGTTTCAACCGGCACCATCCAGGTAAACATCGCGCTCCTCGCAACCGCGGCGTTTGTGGCGGCCTTCGCCGGCGACCAGACTGGCTATCTGATTGGCCGGAAGGCAGGACCCTCCGTCTTCAACAAACCCGAGTCCAGGCTCCTGCGCGGCGAATACGTTGAGAAGGCACATGCTTTTTTCGAGAAGTACGGCCGCCGGTCAGTGGTGCTGGCCCGCTTCGTACCCATCGTCCGGACCTTCCTCCCGGTGACGGCCGGGGTCGCGAGGATGCGCTACCGGTCGTTCATCCTCTACAACGCCGCCGGGGCACTTCTCTGGGGTGTGGGTGTCACGCTGCTGGGATACTGGCTGGGACACTTTGACTGGATCGGCGCCAACATCGACCTGATCTTCATCATCATCGTCCTGGCCTCCTTCGTTCCGATCGGAGTTGAACTGGTGAAGAACCGCCGTAAGCAAAAGCAGGAGTTTCCTGACCGGCAGGGTGGCGTGTCATGAACCAGGTTGAATCGGGCGAGGGGACGCCGCAGGGCCCACCGAACTCCCCGACCCTTGCACCCCGGTTGGGCAGGCTATGGACGGATCGGCTCGGCCGGTCAAGCATCCGTGCCATCCAGATAGTGTCCCTGGCCGCACTGGTCTGGATCGTTGTGACCGTAGCGACGCGGGTTCCGCTCGTAACGACCCCCGTCCTCATCGCCCTAATCCTGGCGTCAGCGATGGCACCTGTCGTCAGGGGGCTGGCAGCGCACGGTTGGCCGCGGGCCTTGGCCGTGCTGTCGTCGTTCCTGGTGATCCTGGCCGCGGCGGCCGGCGTCGTCGGGGGCATCGTGACACTGGTACGGCAACAGGCCCCTGCTCTGGCAGCCCGGGCTGAGGCCGGCGTCGGACAACTCCAGGAATTCATCACCACCGGGCCGGTCGCCCTGTCTAACGCTCAAATCGACGCATTCAAAACCGAGGTCCAGAAGTTCCTGGCCGGGGGAAATCTTGGCGCCGATGCACTGACCGGGTTGAGGACCGCCGGGGAGATAGCGGCAGGAACGGTCCTGACGGCCGTGATTCTGTTTTTCTTCCTCAAGGACGGCGAGAAGATCCGCGCCTTTCTTATCGGTTTCCTCCCCGCGGATCGCCGGGAAACGGCACATCTTGCCGCGAACCGCAGCATCGTTGTTCTGGGAGGCTACGTCCGCGGGACGCTCATCATCGCGGGCATCGACGCCCTGATTGTTTTGATTGGGCTGCTGATCCTTCGAGTGCCGCTTGCGCTGCCGCTGGCCGCAGTCGTTTTCCTGGGCGGCTTCATTCCGATCATCGGGGCGACGGCGGCGGGAAGCCTGGCCGTCCTGGTCGCCCTGGTCGAGAACGGCCCGGTGCCGGCCCTGGTGGTGTTGATCATTCTGGTCGCCGCCAATCAGTTTGAACACCACATCCTCCAGCCCCTCTTCATGGGGCATGTCCTGCGAATCCACGGACTGGTCATCATCCTCGCCCTGGCCGCCGGGGCGACACTGGCCGGCGTCATCGGTGCGCTGCTCGCGGTGCCCCTTACCGCCGTCGGATGGACCATTTACAAAACGGTGGCCCGCCCCGAACCTGCCGTCCCGGCCCCCTCGCCGGACACGACGATCGCCCCTGCGTAAGAGCAGCAGCGGGGGCTGCTCCCGGTGGACACAATGGTCGCCCCCGACGTCCCGCCCGTTGCTGCTGAACCTCCATCAACCGATGATGTAGGCAAATCCGCGCCCGTCCGAGGCGGCCGCGCTGACGAAGACTTTCGCTCTGTCCAGGAAAGCGGCGGCATAGGCCACCTCGGACTCCAGCGACTGGCCGTATGAGCAGGACCCGCCCAAGGCGGAGTTGATGTCGCGGTGGTTGATCGCTTCAAGGTCCCGGGCAATCAGTGCGACCTCGTGCGGCGGAAGTGCACGCACCCACGGGTACCAGGAAAAACCATCGTCGGAGTGTGTCACCTGCCCTTCGAACATCCGGTAGGAAGCTCTGGCCGCGGCACCCGAAGAGCGGGGAGCGGTTAGCCGCTGCAAATACGGCCATGCCTTATCGAGATAAAGGAGGTCGCGCTCCGGCAGAGATTGCCGGAGGTCTGTGACGCCCTGAATGAAGCCAGGCTCAAGGCCGAATGCGTCCGCGAGCGGGTCGGGGCCGATCACGGCGCGCGGGTCAGCAAGTGCTTTCCGGGCCTGATCACGGTCAAATGCGTAGGCGTAGTATCGGATTCCCATACGACCGATTCTGAACGGACAGCAGGTTGCGCGGTTCAGAATCCTGCCACATGTGAATAACTTGCGGAGCCGGACCAACGGCCGTCAGACCTCCACTTCCAACCTTCCTTCGCTTGGGGCCAAGGTCCTTCCCTAGGCTCCCAGCGAGCGGTCAATCTGCCCGAGTGCGGCATCATACGCCGCGTCCCAAGTCCAGCCGGCCGCTGGCGTCCCGGCAAGTTCCAGGGACACCAGTCCATGGACTTGGCCCCACACAACTCCCACCGCCGAGGCGATCTCATCCTCCGATGCTCCGGGCAGCGCTGATGTAACGGCGGCGAACAGCGGCCCGATCGCTGGCTCAACGGCTCCTGGCGTCGGGCGGCACGGCACCTGGCTGGCCAATGAGCCGCCGAACATCAGGCCGTAGAGGACCGGATGCTCCAGCGCCCAGGCCCGGTAGGCCCGCCCCAGTGCTTCGAGGCCCCCGGCAGCTGCCGCCTTTTGGGAGGCAGCAAAGGAAGCGAAGCCGTCGTCGAGCACGGCACTCAGCAGTTCCGCTTTGCCTCCGAAGAGTGAATAGACCGCCGTCGTCGAGGTCCCCGCGGCAGCAGCAAGACCGCGCAGCGACACGAAGGCGGCGCCGTCGCTGGCGATCTGGGAGGCTGCGGTTTCCAGCAGGCTGCGGCGCAGGGCATCGTCATGAACTACAGGTCTTGCCATTTGCCCAGTATGGCATAACACTGTTCCGTAACACTGTTATGGAAAGGAAATAATGATGACACAAGTGCAAAAAGGCCGATTCACTGCCGCTCCCAGGGGCCCGGTTACGGTCTTCCTCATCGGGATGCGCGCGAACCGGTGGCGAAAGTTCGGGAAGGTGGCAAGCGTGGGCGCGTCCATGCCAAAGATGCTCGACTATCTGGCCAAGACGCCGGAGGCCGGATTGCTGGGCTACCAGCAATGGTTCGGCCGGACCACCATCATTGTCAGCTATTGGAAGAGCCCGGAGCATCYGCAACGGTTCGCGGCGGACCGGTCAGCGCCGCACCTTGAGCCCTGGCGCAGGTTCATGCGCGAATCTGCCGGCACCGGTGACGTCGGCATATGGCATGAGACCTACGAAACAATCCCGGGTGGCAGGGAAAGCATGTACAGCGACATGCCAGTCTTCGGGCTGGCAGCCGCAACCGGCCACGTTCCGGTCGGACCAGGACTGAACACAGCACGCCAGCGTTTTGCTGCGGACGAGTCGAGCCGTCATCCGTCCGATTGAGAGGTCTCAGCCGAGGCTTGCAGGCGGCTTCATTTTCCCTCGGCCCGAAAAAGTGCATGGCCGCCGAGAACAGGTGTTCCCGGCGGCCATCCCTTTGCGGTCTCAGGCGGACTAGACGTTGAAGCGGAACTCCACCACGTTCCGTCATGGAATAACCTTTCATCCAACTTGAGAGCGGCGGGGAGCCAGTGGGCCGCTGAGCTTACCGCCTTAGCCGACTTCCCCTCCGCGGGGGTTGGCCCGCAGGGTCGTCCGGCGCCGGTTGGATGTGCGGGCAGACTGGGTGACCAGGACTATGGCAACCACGACTCCTACGAAAACCAGGCCCACGGCGATTCTCGTCGTCCGCCGGGAAATGACGGCCCGGTTCACAGCCTCGGGGGCACCCGCGGGAGATTCGATGATGGGCACGTCCCAGTCGTCCCTGGAGGGGAAGATTCCGGGCGGAAGCTTTTCCGCTCGAAGCCCGCGGCGGCCCGCGAGGCGGTTCCGGACTTCTTGATTGGGAGCGGGCACGGCGGAGTCTGCTGCGACCGCAGTGGGGAAATCAATGAGGTAGGGCTCACCGTAGAACGCCGAAGAGGCGACGGACTCCAGCCAGGTGGCCGGCGGTTCCGCAACGCCGCGGGCAGCGAAAGCGGACCGCAGCCTCTCCAGGATCTCGGCGAGGCTTTTGCCTTCGGAGTCCTTGCTTGCCTCGAAGATCGCAAGTTGAAGCTGCAGCTTCACGTCCGCAGCAGGGACGTTAACGGTGGGGTCCTGCCCGGCAGGGTCCCCTTCGAGTGGCTCAGCATTCACGGCGCCGGACTTGCTTGGGTCGGTATTCATGGGCTTCCTTTCATCGTGGTTCTCCGCTTCCCGCTCGCAGGGTATGGCAAGGGCCCTCATCCTCCGGCGACGACGAAGAGTCCGGCGACGCCGAGCGCATAGAGCACCAGCACAATCAGGGAATCGGCCCCCATCCTCGCTATGCGCCGCTGGGGCCGGAAAARCAGACCCAGCAGGTACACGACAGTGAGGAGGATCGCCAGGGCCGTGAGGTAGATGTCGGTGGCCTGGGCCTGCGGCAGGACCGCCTTGCCGGAGATGAGGACCGCCAGAAGGAAAAGAACCGGAAGGAAGGCGTTTCCGCCAAAAATGTCGCTGACTGCCAGCTTGTAATCACCCTGGCGTACCGAGGCGAGGCCGGTGGAAATTTCCGGCAGGGACGTTGCCAGGGCCAGCACAGTGGCGCCGAAGAGCACACCGGAGAGACCGACCTGCTCCGCTGCTGCACTGCCACTTTGTTCAAGCACGACGCCGGCAATCAGGGTGGCGACGGCGGCGACAGCAAAAACAGCAACAGAAGCGCCGGTGCCCTGTGTTTTCGTGGAGTCGTGCTGACTCTTTGCCTTGCTGTGGCCCCTGGGTTCGGACTGGCTTTCCGGGGCCTCGCCTTCCTCCTGCCAGGGAAGGTGTTTCTGCGCGCGCTGGACAAGTAACAAACCCACAACCCATACGACTGCGATCAGAACCGCACTCGGCGTCACGCGCGCGAACACTACGCCTGATGGCATCTGGCTTCCGGCGATGACCACGGCGAGCACGGCGACGACAGTCACGGCCTCGATGACGAGCGTCAGGGACGCAGCCTTGTAGGTCAGGGGGTGCTTTCCCTTAACGCCGAAGACGTCCAGCACCACCAAAACGACTGTCTGCAGGGCAATGCCGCCGAGGATGTTGCCCACAGCAACTTCCAGGTCCCCGGACATGGCGGCGCTGACCGTGATGGCAAGCTCGGGAAGATTCGTCGCGATGGCCAAAAGAATCAACCCGCCCAGAGCTGAGCCGAGATGGAAGCGCTTGTCCAGAATGTCGGTCTTCCTGGAGAGCTGGATGCCAGCGAACCAAATCACGACCGAGGCGCCGACGAAAATAACGATCAGAAGCCACAGAGGCAAAGACCCCATCACTACCACGATCCAATCCGGGCCCGCTGGCCCACTCACGGAGCATCCATTGCGCTGCGCGGAGTTCCCCCGGCCTCAGAGCCCCGTCGCACAACAGCCGTCCTTGGAGTGCCACGGCAAGGGGGCGAGGCGAAGTTATTTCCATTGCGCTTACGCAATGATAGCGTAAATGCAAGGAACTGCCGTGCGGGCAGCCTGCCGCATACGCCCCCTTTAGGAAGGAAGACCATGGAACAAGGTTCAACGGCCGTCATCCAGTGGCTGTGCTGGACAATCGCCGTCGCCAGCGCGGGTACCGCCTTGATTCGGGCCGGTGTCGCGGCCACGGCGGGACCCCTCGTCGTACGGCAGAAAAGCGGCGTCGTCGGCGTGCTCTGGATACTGTGCGCCGCCTCTGCCCTCACCGGCTTTATCCTCGCCGCTGCGGCAGTCCGGGCTGGCAGCTGAACAATTACCACGGCGCGCCGGCAGTCCTCGGGTAGGCCCCAAACTGCTCATGACGGCCATGGCCGCACGCCGCCCGCCCCCCCGCGGAACATAGTAGGAGGAAGAACCATGGCAACTGTTAGCGATTTTGTGGTCCAACGCGTCAAGGAATGGGGAGTCAGCCGGATCTTCGCTTTTCCCGGCGACGGGATCGGTGAGTTCGACGGTGCCTTGGAGAAGGCCCAGCGCGATGGAGCGGGACTTAAGTACGTGCGCCCCACGCACGAGGAGATCTGCTCCCTGATGGCAACCGCCCACGCCAAGTTCACCGGTGAAGTCGGCGTCTGCGTTGCCACTTCCAGCCCGGGCGCCTTCCACATGCTCAACGGCCTCTATGACGCCCAGATGGACAACCAGCCGG